>JBCBPG010000104.1:0-9075 GCA_039820865.1 Pseudomonadota bacterium | reverse complement strand
GCGCGAGACCTGACGCAGTCAGGTCGGCAAGCGCTCTAGCGGGACCGGCCTGCGCGTTCAGCCCCGCGCCGTTCCCGTGTCCTGGTCCGAAAGCGACGAGACGCGCCAGTCGGGGCTCGGCTCGGCCGGTTCGGGCACCAGACCTGCCGCCCTGATCGCCTCGATCGCGCAGTACTCGTCCCGGTCCGAGGTGTCGCCGCTGATCCCGACGGCGCCGATCGTCGTGCCCTTCCCGTCCTCGACCAGCACGCCGCCCGGCACCGGGATCAGCCGGCCGTCCGACGCGGTGGCGAGCGCGGCCTGGAAGGTCGGCCGGGCTGCGAGACGGTCGCGGATCAGCCGGCTGGAGATCCCCATGCCGAGTGCGCCGTAGGCCTTGCCGAAGGCGACCTCGAAACGGATGAGGCCCGCGCCGTCCTCGGACTGCATCGCCACCAGCCGCCCGCCCGCGTCCAGCACCGCGACCGTCAGTGGCAGCATGCCCTCTGCCCGTCCCAGCGCCAGCGCCCGCCCGACGATCGCATTGGCCGTGGCCAGCGGCAGCGAGGTGCCGAGCCGCATCGCGGTCTCCTCCGGCCGCCTCAGACCACCTCGACCCTGAGGCTGCCGACACCCTCGACGGCGCCCTCCATCACGTCGCCGCGCCCGATCGCGCCCACGCCCGCCGGCGTGCCCGCCATGATCAGGTCGCCCGGCGCCAGCGTGAAGTGCTCGGAGAGATAGGAGATCATCTCCGGCGTCTTCCAGATCATCTGGTTGAGATCGCCCTGCTGGCGCAGCTCGCCATTGACCCTGAGCGTCACCGCGCCGGCGTCCGGGTGGCCGGTCTCGGCGACGGGGCGGAGCGGGATCATCGGGGCGGAGTGCTCGAAGGCCTTCCCGATCTCCCAGGGCCGGCCCATCTTCTTCGCCTGCCCCTGCAGGTCGCGCCGCGTCATGTCGAGGCCCACGCCATAGCCCCAGACATGGTCCAGTGCCGTGTCGAGCGGGATGTCGGTGCCGCCCTGCCCGAGGGCCACGACCAGCTCGATCTCGAAATGCACGTCCTCGCTCTTGGGCGGATAGGGGAAGCGGCCGGTGAAATCCATGTTGTCGGGGTTCTTCTGGAAGAAGAACGGCGGCTCGCGATCGGGGTCGTGCCCCATCTCGACCGCGTGGGCCGCGAAGTTGCGCCCGATGCAGTAGATGCGGCGCACCGGGAACACCGCGTCGCTGCCGAGGACGGGTGCTGCGGGGGTGGCGGGAGCGGGGATCACGTAACTGGTCATGGGGCTTCCGGTGTTCAGCTCTGCAGGGGGTCGACGCCCAGATCGGCGGCGATGGCATCCAGGTCCGCGCGAAGCGCCGGATGAAGCGCGAGGCCGTCGCGACGGCGTCCCTCCATCGCGGCGGTCTTGCCGTCACCCGGCAGGCGCACCGCGTCATGACCGGGCAGCGGCGCCGAGGCGCGCATCTCGTCGAAGGTCCGGTCCAGCGTCGCTTCGAACGCGGCCAGCGGGCCGAAGGCCGCGATGTCGATGGCGGCGACGAACTGGCCGGTATTGCTGGTGCGGCCGCTCTCCCTGGTGAACTCGATCACGTCCGAACCGAAGGCCGCCTGGTTCAGCGTGCCGGCGAGAAGCCCGATCGCGACCGAGAGTCCGAAGCCCTTGGCGCCCCCGATGGGCAGCATGAAGCCCTCGTCGCGCCGCGCGGGGTCGGTCAGCGGGCGACCGTCGCGGCCCACCATCCAGCCCTCGGGCATCGGCTCGCCACGCTGGGCCAGCGTCTTGATCTTGCCCATCGCCGCGACCGTCGTGGCCATGTCCAGCAGGAAGGGTTCGCCGAGCGTGGGGGCCGCGACCGCGATCGGGTTGGTGCCGAGCAGCAGGTCGGTGCCGCCGAAGGGCGGCACGTGGTTGGCGCTGCCCACCGCCGCGGCCAGCCCGATCATCCCGGCCGCGGCCTGCGGGCGGACATAGAGCGCCGCCGGCCCCGCATGGTTGCTCCGCCGGATGCCGACCCAGCCGATGCCGGCCGTGCGCGCCTTGGCGATCGCCAGCTCGCTCGCCGCCGTCATCGCCAGGTGGCCGAGGCCGTCGTCACCGTCGATGAGCGCCGTGCCGGCCCGTTCGGTCACCACGGTGATCGCGGGGCGGGGGTTGCAGCCGCCGTCCCGCAGCCGCGCGACATATTGGCGGAGGCGGAAGACGCCATGCGTCTCCTGGCCCAGCAGGTCCGCCTCGACCATCAGCCCCGCGACCGTCCGGGCATCGTCCTGCGGCACGCCCAGCGCGCCGAAGGCCCGGGCGACGAAATCCTCGAGCGCGACCGCGTCGACGCGCGCCTGTCGTGCCGCCTCACTCATCGTGACCGAGCACCCGTTCCTTATGCCAGAAGACCACGACCCGCTGCGTCCACTGCACCAGCATGAACAGCAGCAGCCCGATCAGCGACAGGTAGAGGATGAGCGAGAACACCCTCGGCGTGTTCAGCTGCGAGGCCGCGACGCGGATCAGTTCGCCGAAGCCCTTGCCACCGCCGAGGAACTCGCCGGTGATCGCCCCGGCCATGACGCCGACGGCGCCGATCTTGAGGCCGGTGAAGATCTGCGGCAGGCCGGTCGGCAGCTTGAGCTGGATCAGCGTCTGCCAGCGGCTTGCTCCCATGGTCTTGAACAGCATCCGGGCGTTGTTGTCGGCCGCGTGCAGGCCGGCCGCGGTGCCGACGACGATGGGGAAGGTCGCGATGAAGGCCGCGAGCGCCACCTTGGATTCGATCCCGAAGCCGAGCCAGGCGACGAAGAGCGGCGCGAAGGCAACCTTGGGCATGGTGTCGATGGCGACCAGGTAGGGCATCACGGCACGCTCGCCAAAGACCGTCTCGCCGACCAGGACGCCCAGCGAAAAGCCGATCGCGATCGCCAGCGCGAAGCCGTAGATGACCTCCTTCACCGTGATCCAGAGCGCCGGCAGCATGTAGCCGCCGGACAGCAGGTTCTGGCCGACGAAGAGGATGTCCTCGAAGGTCTCCCAGGGCGTGGGCAGGATGATGGGCGACACGATGCCCAGCATCGTCACCAGCTGCCAGCTGCCGATGAAGCCGAGAAGGACCATCGCCATGGCGATCGGCTGGGGGATACGGTCGATCAGCGAGGTCTTGGTCGTCCAGACCGTGTCCTCGCCCCCGCCGGCGGCGCCCGCAGGTCGTTCCCCGGCCTTGCCCGCGCCCATGCCGACGGTGTCCTGGGCGCTCATGCGAGGGCCTCCTTGTCGAGGAGCCCGCGCAGGTGGTCGACGATCTCGCCGAAGCGCGGCGTGGTGATCATGTCGAGCGTGCGCGGGCGCGGCAGGTCGATGGTCACGACCTCGGCCAGCCGGCCCGGCCGCGGTTTCATCACGTAGATGTCGTCCGAGAGGATCACGGCCTCGGGGATCGAGTGGGTCACCAGGAAGGTGGTGGCGTTGCGGTCCAGGCAGATCCGCTGCAGCTCCATGTTCATGAAGTCGCGCGTCAGCTCGTCGAGCGCGCTGAACGGCTCGTCCAGCATCAGCACCGCCGGCTCGGTCACCAGCATCCGGCAGATCGAGGCGCGCTGCGCCATGCCGCCCGAGAGTTCGTTCGGATAGGTATCCTCGAAGCCCTTGAGCCCGACCGTCTCGAGCAGGTCGCGCGCGCGGTCCTCGGCAACCCGGGCGGCCCTGCGGCCGTCCCGGATCTCGATGGGCAGGACGATGTTCTGCAGCGTCGTGCGCCACGGGAAGAGCGTGGCCTGCTGGAACATCATGCCGATGTCGCGACGCGGGCCCAGCACGGGCTCGCCCTGCAGCACCACGCGCCCGGTCGATGGCGGGATCAGCCCCGCCATGATCTTCAGCAGCGTGGACTTGCCGCAGCCACTCGACCCGATGACGGACGAGAAGCTGCCCTTTCGCAGCGTGATGCTGACATCCTGCAGCGCCGTGACGTTGTTGCGTGCGTAGGTCTTGCCGACGTTGGTGAGCTCGTAGACCACATCCTGCGGTCCCTCGCCCCCGGCAACCGACGCTGCAGGCGCAGCATCATCGAGCGGCATGTCAGAGGCCCTCTTTCCACACGTCGATGAACTCGTTCGTGTAGGCGGCGGTGAGATCAGGCAGGGGCTCCTTCAGATCGCCGGCGGCGACGAGGTTGGCCTGCCACTGCTCCCAGATCTCCGGCGGCAGATAGCCGAGATCGGCATCCGGATTGGCCGGGATCGTCTTTGAGCGCACCGCGTCGAACAGCGCCGACTGGAACTCCTTGTCCTCGCCCTCCTGCGGGTTGCCCTCGGCCAGGTGCGCCAGCACGACCTCGCGATTGGCGTCGTCCAGCGCGAACTTGTGCGCCTTCATGAAGGCGCGGCCGAACTTCTCGACCAGCTCGCGGTCCTCGCGGATGATGTCGCCCATCGTCGCGATGCCGTTGCCGAAGAACTTGCCGAACTCGGGCGGCGTGATGTCGCGAAGCGCCATGCCGCGCTGGTTCAGGATCGCGGTATCGGCGGTCGAGGCCGAGTAGGCCGAGATCGCGTCGCGCGAGAAGGCCGCGGTCGCGGGGCCGCCGTCGCCGACGGTGAGGAACTCGTAATCCGCGCCCTCGGACATGCCCGAGCCCGAGAGGACCGTGCGCGCGAAGGCCACCTCGGCACCGTCGGCGGTCCCGGTGCCGATCACCTCGCCCTTGAGGTCGGTGATCTGCTGGAAGTCGCTGTCCGCCTTGACGGCGATGCCGAAGTTGCTGCGCGCCGCCACGTTGTAGATGAAGACCGCGTCGACCCCGCGCGAGCGGGCCGCGAGCACCGGGCCGGGGCCGGGGCGGCCGAAATGCGCCTGGCCGGCCGAGAGCGCCTGCAGCACCGCGCCCGAGCCGTTGATCGCCTCGACGGTGACCTTGAGGCCCTCCTCCTCGAAGTAGCCCTCGCCGATGGCGACGAAGACGGGGAAGGAGTTGATGGCCGAGGGGCTCGGCTGCACGAAGGTGATCTCGCGCAGCTCCTGCGCCGAGAGCTGGGTGGCTGCCAGCGCGACGGTGGCGCCGACCACATAACCGAAACGACGTCTGTTCAGCATGGTTTCCTCCTTGATCGTTGGTTGTTGCGGCCGGGAGCGTCTTCGGCCCCCTGGCCGGCCTATTGCGACACGCAGCGGTTCTCGAGCGTGCCGATCTTCTCGACATGGCAGGTCACCACGTCGCCGTCGCCGAGGAACCGGGGCGGGTCCATGGCGTAGCCGACGCCCGAGGGCGTGCCCGTCGCGATGATGTCGCCGGGATCGAGGGTGAGCCCCTCGGAGAGCGAGGCGATCAGCGTCGGGATGTCGAAGATCAGCTGTTCGGTATTGCCCGCCTGGCGGGTCTCGCCGTTCACCGCGCAGCCGATGTCCAGGTTCGTCAGGTCGCCGATCTCGTCCATCGTGACGATCCAGGGCCCGATCGGGCAGGAGCCGTCGAGCGCCTTGCCCTTGAAGTACTGCCCGCCGTGGCGGCGCTGGATGTCGCGGGCGGTGACGTCGTTCAGGATCGTCACGCCCATGACGTGGTCCATCGCGTCCCCGGGGCGGATGTCGCGCCCGCTCTTGCCGATCACCACCGCCAGCTCGACCTCGTAGTCGATCGACGTCGAGAGCCGGGGGAAGATCGGGATCTCGGCGCCGTGGCCGATCACCGCGGTCAGCGGCTTGGTGAAAAAGACCGGATGCTCGCTGACGCCGACGTTCTGCTTCTGCGCGCGGTCACCCTCGGCAATGTGCGCGGCATAGTTGCGGCCGACGCAGAAGACGTTCTTGGCCGGTGCCGGGATCGGGGCCATGAGCGTCACCGTGGCGGGGTCGTGACAGGCCGATGCCGGCGCCGACGGGAGTGCCGCCGCGAGCGCGCCGAGCGCCCCGGGCCCGGCCTCGATGATCGTCTGGACGCGGCCCGAGCGGAGCGCGTCGCCCGCCGCGCCTGCGATCCCCGCGGCGGTGGCGGCGATGTCGACATAGCGGCCGTCGGCCGCCACGGCCACGGCCTTCGCCTCCTGCCCCGCAAGAATAGTGGCCAGTCGCATGGTGCAAAATCCTTCCGCCTGCAGCAAAAGGTTTTGCCGCAAAACGTCTCCCCCCGTGCGGCAACCAGCGAGGGTCTTTGCCGACCCTTCTCAGTAGTTGCCGCTGTGTACGTTCCTACTTGAAGCAATCCGCGATTCATCTCAAACAACCAATATGGCGATTGGGCTGAAATCGGCGCGGGAGCAGCCGCCGGACCTGGCGGCGCGGCTGCGTGCGTTCATCCGCGAGGGCGGCTACCTCCACAACCAGCGCCTGCCGCCCGAGCGCGCGCTCTGCGAGGCGCTGGGCGTCTCGCGCGGGCGGCTGCGCACGGCGCTGCAGGTGCTCGAGGATGACGGGCTGGTCTGGCGCCATGTCGGGCGCGGCACCTTCGTCGGCGCGCGCCCGGTGCTGAACCTCGACGATGTCGAGATGCTGCGCGAGCTGCAGAGCCCCGTCCAGCTGCTCGAGAGCCGGATCGCGATCGAGCCCGCGCTCGCCGGCCTTGCCGCCACCCATGGCCAGCCCGGGGACATCGAGCAGATCCGGCTCTGCGCTGCGCGCTGCCGGGCGGCGGAGGACTGGCGGACCTACGAGGCCTGCGACAGCAATCTCCACGACGCCATCGCCCAGGCGACCCGCAACAAGGTCCTGATCTACCTTTTCGAGACGCTCAACACGGTGCGCCGCTCGATCCTGTGGGAGCAGAAGCGCACCACGCGCGGGCCCCGGCCCAACCATGTGAGCTACACCGAGCACGACGCCATCATCGCCGCCATCACGGCGCATGACGCGCCGGCCGCCCGCGGCGCGATGGAGCGCCACCTCGTCTCGGTGAGGCGCCGCATCCTGCCCGTCATGCTGAAGGACCTCGACGCGGCCGCCGACCGGCAGGGAGGCTAGGCGCCCGCCCGGCCGCCGCCCGCTCAGACCCGGCCGAAGGCGGCGTCCAGGGCGCGCTCGGCCCGCTTGCGCATGAAGGGCCCGTCCTCGACCTCGTCCAGCCGGGCGAACTGGGCGCGCCAGTAGTCGACCAGCGGACGGAAGGTCTTGGTGGCGAGCGTCGGGCACATGCGCTGCAGGACGAAGGGCTCGCTGTCGGCGATGAACTCGGCATGGTCCATCACCATGTCGATCTCGATATCCTCGAGCGTCACCTTGGGATCGAACGGCATGGCGGCGTCGTCCTCGCCGCAGGGCATGCTGCGTCCCTCGCCGTCGGGCGTGGCGAAGACCGTGGCGCGGGAGCCCGGGCTCGGCACGAAGATGCCCGCGAGGTCCTGGAAGACCAGCGGCCGGCGCCCGCGCGTGGCGATCGACTGGAGCAGCTCGCGCAGTTCCTGGATGGCGCATTCGAGGGCCAGCTCGCGCGGCGCCGGGTAGTCGGCGACCACCTCCATCTCCTGGCAGGCCCGCTTGACGCGACGGGTCAGGAAGTTCCGGGTGATCGAATAGGGGATCGCCAGCGGTGGCCCGTCTGCGCCGGTGAGCACCGATTCCAGTGCTTCGCCCAGTTCCTCGCTCTGCAGTAGCTTTGGAACCTGCACGAATTCATCGTTGGCGACGTAGGCAGTTGTTCCGGCCACGCGTCGATTCCCCATGACAGTCAAGCCCTTTATCTGAGACTTGACTACTTGTCGCAGGAAATCCTCGTCATCCCCGTCCTGCACAAGCAGAACGTGTGGTGCCATCGCTGTCTTCGTGACGGCATGAAGGCTGAATTGAGGCGCATTCGACATCTTTGCGGAGACTTCTTGTGCTGCCGATTTATGACTTGTTCGACCGTTAACTGCATTATAATTATAGATCGGGAATTCGGCAATGGGGGAAGTCTTGATCGTTTATGCACATCGCGTCCAGCAGTTCCTGAAGCATGGCGTCGTCGAGCTGGGCCTGACGGTGGAGCTGACGGACGAGCAGTCACCGATCTCGCTGGCGGAGAGCGAGCAGGTTTTTCGCCAGGCCGCCGAACTCCTCGCCATCGACTGTCATGTCGAGAACGAGGGCAACGGCGCACGTCTGATCTTTACCCCGCGCTGATCGGGCCGAGTTCACGGAGTGGCTGATGGCGGACGCTTTTCGCGCCTCCGACGCGCGCCGGTCCGGCCTCTCGCTTAGCAAGTCGAGGCGGATCGCGAAGCTCGGTAAGAAGGACCGGACATCGGCGCTGGCGCTTGTCGGCAGCGTCGCGGTTTGTGTCGCGGGTCTGGCCAGCGTCGTCGAGTGGCCGGTGCCGCAGCAGGCGGGCGAAAGCGCGAGCGAGGCTGCAACGCAGGCCCTGGCATCCGGATCCGCGGCAACGTCCGACGCTCCCGGCGCGGAAGTCGCAGCCGCAGGCGCCGTGCCGTCGCAGGACCGGGGCGGCGAGGCCGGGGCAACCGGCGTCGCGCGCGTGCCCCGACCGTCGACGGCTGGGGGTGTCGCCGCGGTCGCCCCGCGCGATGCCGCAGGCGCCGACGATGCCGCGCCGGCCGGCACGCGGCCGGTCACCTTCGGCCAGACGGCCGGGATCTCGGCGCTTCGCATGCCGCCCGCGCCGCTCGAGACCGCGCCGTTGCCCCCCTCCTTCGGCGCAGGGCCGACGACCTTCGGCGCGGGCCCGGTGCCGCCATCCGGTCCCGCAGACCCGCCCGGTGCCACGGCCGAAGCTGCTGCGCCTGCGGCCACCGCCGCCACCACGACGGCCGATACCGCCACCGCCACCACGCCAACCGAGGGCGATCCAGCGTCCACGCAGGCGGACACGGCCACAGAGACGGCCACCGACACGGCCACAGACATGGCGGCAGCGATCGCGATCGCCGTCGCGGTCGTGCCCGACTGTGCCCGCGTCGGGCCCCGGGCGAAGCGCGTCCTGCCCTATGCGGCCGGCGACGGCGCGCCCAGCGAGGCCGAGAGCGGCGAGGCGAACCGGTTCGTCGCCGATGCGATGGCCTGCGGCATGGACCGCGTCACCGTCACCGCCTCCGCGCCCGAGGGCAGCAGCGGTCTCGCAAGCGCAATCGAGGGTCTCGAACGCAGCAATGCACTGATCGGCCAGCTGGCCGGT
>JBCBPG010000103.1:0-9089 GCA_039820865.1 Pseudomonadota bacterium | reverse complement strand
CTGCTGGTCGATGCGGCCGAGGGGCCGATGCCGCAGACCAAGTTCGTCACCTCCAAGGCGCTGGCGCTCGGCCTCCGCCCGATCGTGGTGCTGAACAAGGTCGACAAGCCGGAGGCCGAGCCCGACCGCGCGCTCGACGAGGTGTTCGACCTCTTCGCCGCGCTCGGCGCCGACGAGCACCAGCTCGACTTCCCCTCGCTCTACGCCTCCGGCCGCTCCGGCTGGGCCGCGCGCGATCTCGGCGATGCGCGCGAGAACCTCGCGCCGCTCTTCGATCTCGTCGTCGAGCACGTGCCCGCGCCCCGCGTCGCCGCCAATGTCGACCAGCCCTTCCGGATGCTGGCCACCACGGTCGAGGCCGACAACTTCCTCGGCCGCATGCTGACGGGGCGCGTCGAGGCCGGCCGCGTGAAGCCCGGCACCCAGGTCCGCGCCCTCTCGCGCGAGGGCGATGAGGTCGAGCGCTTCCGCGTCTCCAAGGTCCTCGCCTTCCGCGGCCTCGCCCGACAGCCGGTGGACGAGGCGCAGGCCGGCGACATCGTCGCGCTGGCCGGCATGACCAAGGCGACCGTCGCCGACAGTCTGCTCGACCCCTCGGTCAGCGAACCGCTGCCCGCCCAGCCGATCGACCCGCCCACCATCACCGTCACCTTCGGCATCAACGACAGCCCGCTGGCCGGGCGCGACGGGTCCAAGGTGCAGTCCCGCGTGATCCGCGAGCGGCTGATGCGCGAGGCCGAGGGCAATGTCGCGATCAAGGTCCAGGACACGCCGGGTGGCGAGGCCTTCGAGGTCTCGGGCCGGGGCGAGCTTCAGATGGGCGTCCTGATCGAGAACATGCGCCGCGAGGGCTTCGAGCTCTCGATCTCCCGCCCCCGCGTCGTGATCCGCGAGGAGGACGGCCGCCGCCTGGAGCCGGTCGAGGAGGTCACCATCGACGTCGACGAGGAGTACAGCGGCACGGTCGTCGAGAAGCTCGCCACCCGGAAGGGCGAGCTGGCCGAGATGCGCGCCGCCGGCGCCGGCAAGACCCGCATCGTCGCGCACGTGCCCTCGCGCGGGCTCATCGGCTATCATGGCGAGTTCCTGACCGACACGCGCGGCACGGGGGTCATGAACCGCGTCTTCCACGAATACACCGACTGGCGCGGGCCGATCCCGGGGCGGCGCGCGGGCGTGCTGATCTCGATGGAGACGGGCGACAGCGTGCCCTACGCGCTCTTCAACCTCGAGGACCGGGGCAAGATGTTCATCGGCGGCGGCGAGCCGGTCTACCAGGGCATGATCATCGGCGAGCACTCGCGCGACAACGACCTCGAGGTGAACCCGCTCAAGGGCAAGCAGCTCACCAACATCCGCGCCGCCGGCAAGGACGACGCGGTCAAGCTGACGCCCGCCACGCGCCTGACCCTGGAACAGGCCATCGCCTATATCGACGACGACGAACTGGTCGAGGTGACGCCCAAGGCCATTCGCCTGCGCAAGCGCCATCTCGACCCGCATGAGCGCAAGCGCGCGGCCCGCGCAGCGAGCTGACGCCGGCGGCGGGCTCACCCGCCCGGCCTCGACGCAGGTGAGACCGCACAGGCAGGCGGCACCGTTCCCGACATGGCCGGGAACGGTTCCGCCGTTCGTGCATTCTACAACCTGCAGGCGATGCCGCAGATGGCCGCTCCCGCTGCGAATGAGCGAATCGGAACGTCTCGGCAGCATCGGTTTCGCGGTGCAACCGCGCATCGCAGCACACCCGTGCCGCAGCCGCGGTGGAGGCCGTGGATCTGCGCATCCAGGGTATCGCACAAGTTGTGCGGTAGCGATTAGGCCGTCTTTCGTACATCTTAAGGTTGTATCAACCTTTGGATGTTTCGATGTTCCGCGCAGTGAGACAATCGTGGCGGGTATCGTCAAAAATGATGCAATCGAGGCAGAGACGGGTCATGTTATGCGCAAGTTGCGTAGCCTGATCCTATACAACCATGCATGGATCACTGTAAGGCGTTGGGAATGAAGGGTTTTCGCTTCTCGCGGTTGCGAGAAGCACAATCTTCGCCCGCAGGTCGTCTGCGGCAAAGATTCGCCCCTTTTTCCCGTAGGATCTAACAAGCAACGGTTGAACCCGGGGAGAGTAGTGAGATGAGCCATCCTGTTGACGTCCATGTCGGTCAGCGCGTGCGCCAGCGGCGCTGGATGATGGGAATGACCCAGCAGCAGCTGGCCGAGAAGGTCGGCATCAAGTTCCAGCAGATCCAGAAGTACGAGACGGGTGCCAACCGCATCTCGGCCTCCCGCCTCTGGGACGTCGCCGCCGCGCTCGACGTTCAGGTGTCCTTCTTCTTCGAGGGTCTGGACTCGACGATGAACGAGGATCGCGCCGACGACGTGCTCGCGGACAAGGAAGCGCTCGACCTCGTGCGCGCCTACTACGCGATCCCGGAGACGCAGCGTCGCCGCCTCTTCGACCTCGCGCGGGTGCTCGGCGAAGCTGCCTGAGGCGGCTTCCCCTGCACCGGCTTCGGGCGACCCGCCACGGCGACGCCCGATGCGAGAGACGCCCGGTCCGGTGAGGGCCGGGGCGCCTGACGGAACGTCGAGGGCATGACCGGCACCAGCCGGGACGCGGCGCGGTGTCGCCTACCCTCCACGGCCCGGCCGGCTGCGTGATCTCGAAGGGCGCAGAACGCGCCCGCATCGCGATCCGTGGCCCTGCCGCTACGCCCATCCGCCTTCTCGGACAACCGTGAGGGGCGTCCCGTCGCAGGGCGCTACGATCCCCGCTAGGCTCGCAACAGTGCCGAGCGGAGGGGCGAGGGTGGTCGATCATCAACGACTGGAGACGGCACTCGCCGTCGCCGCCACCGCGGCAGATGCCGCGCGGGCCGAGACGATGACGCGGTTCCGCCGTCTCGACCTCGCCACCGACAACAAGCTGGCCGGCAGGGGCTACGATCCCGTCACCGAGGCCGACCGCGCCGCCGAGACGGCGATCCGCGGCGTGATCGCCCGCCACTACCCCGACGACGGCATCTTCGGCGAGGAGGAGGCACGCACCGGCGGCACCAGCGGCTGGACATGGGTCGTCGACCCCATCGACGGCACCCGCGCCTATCTCTGCGGACTGCCGACCTGGGGCACGCTGATCGCCCTCGACGACGGCCAGCGCGGCTGTCTCGGCATCGTCGACCACCCCGCGACGGGTGAGCGCTTCATGGGGCTCACCGGCCCCGGCCGCACGCCCGGTGCCTGGATGGCCCGCGACGCCGACGGTGCGCGCATCCCCCTCGGCGTGCGGAAGACCACGGCACTCGCGGGCGCCCGGCTGATGACGACCGCGCCCGAGCTGTTCGGCGATGGCGAGCGCGAGGGCTTCGAGCGCGTGCGCGCAGCCGCCCGCCTCACCCGCTACGGTACCGACTGCTATGCCTACGCGATGCTGGCGGCCGGCCAGATCGACCTCGTGATCGAGACCGGGCTTGCGGCCTACGACATCGCCGCGCCCAAGGCCGTGGTCGAGGCCGCCGGCGGCACGGTCACCGACTGGGAGGGCGGGGACTGCCGCTGGGGCGGCCGCACCGTCGCCGCCGCCACCCAGGCGCTGGCCGAGGCGGCCCTCGACCTGATGGCCGCCCGGACCGTCTGACCGTGCCTGCCCCAGCCCGGAGGCGCTTGTTCCGACCGTCGGCGGCAGCGGCGCGCCCCCTCCCGCGTCAGGCTAGACGCGAAGCGGTGTCTTTTCAGCGAACGCTGCCGCGCCGACACCGCAACTTGGCATCGCGGGTTAGGAGAAACTTGGGCGAATCGGCGTCAAACTGACGCGGGTGGGAACGGCCGCCGGCCGGGAGGGGGCTTGCGTCAGCGCGCCAGGTGCGGCCCGATCGGTCCGGTCTCGGCCGCCTCCCAGAACGCCGCGCGATGGCGGGGCAGCTCCATGGGCAACTCGTGCAGCGCGCCCTCGATCACCGTGCAGGCGGCACCGAGGCGTTCGGCCGTGGCGACACAGGCCTGCCTGTCGACCACGCCCTCGCGACTGCCGACGATGATGTGCATCGGCGGGACCGTGCGCATCTCCTCGATCCGACCGATGACGCGATAGGCCGCCCGCAGCCAGCCGAGCGTCGGCAGGCCGAGCTGCAGCGCCGGCGCCGCTTTCAGCGCCTCGACCAGCCACGCATACATCGCCGCGTCGCCCGTCAGGCAGTTGTCCTCGAAGCCCTGGAAGACGTAGGGCGTCGCGGGGTCCGGCAGCGGCGGCCAGTGTTCGCCGAGACCGATGGCCGAGGCCGCCTCGGCCATCACGCGCGTCGCCCCGTTGCGCAACGATCCGCCCGCAAGCCCCAGCATCGGCGCCGAGAGGAGCACCGCCTCGGGCGCCATCGCACCGCGGCGCATGGCCTCCATCGTGATCGCGCCGCCCATCGAGTGGCCGAAGGCGAGCTGCACGGGCCCCAGCGCCACCACCTCCGGCAGTGCCAGCACCGCGCGCAGATCGTCGGCGAAGTCGGCGAAATCGTCCACATGGCCCTTCAGCGGATCGTCGGCGAGGCGCTGTGACAGCCCCTGCCCCCGCCAGTCGGCCGCAACGACCGCGTAGCCGCGATCGGCAAGCGCGGTGGCCGGCAGCGCGGCCTTCTCGAGGAACTCGGTCCGGCCGGGCGAGAGCACGGCCAGCCCCTTCGCCCCGCCCGGCGACCACAGCGCCGCGCGGATCGCCGTGCCGTCGCCAGCCCGCGCCGCGAGGCCCACGTCCCAGCCCCGCGCGCCCTCGGGCAGGGGCACGACCGGCGCGTGGCCCTGCTCAGGCAGCGGCGGATGAACGCCGGCCGCCACTCAGAGGTACTGGACCAGCTTCATCGCGGCCGACATGTCGCCGTCGACCTCGATGCGGCCCGTCATGAAGGCCTGCGTCGGGTCGAGAGCGCCGCCGAACATGTCGCGGAAGGTGTCGAGATCGCCGCGCACGGTCAGCTCGGCCGGATCGTCGGCCACGCGCACGCCCGCGCCGTCCACGACGATGGCGCCCTGCCCCTCGACCTCGAACCTGACGCTGCCGTCGAAATCCTTGCCCTCGATCTTCTCGCGCAGCTTGGCCGCCGCCGCTTCCAGGTCCGACATGGCTGGGCTCCTTCTCGCCTCCGCGGCCGGGCCCGGGCCGGCGGTGCCGCGATCTGGCCCCGCCGGCGCCGCGCCGCGACCCTGCACCGCTTGCACGCTTAGACGGGCGCCTTACACTTTCCAAGATCGGAGGGGGAGCGATGACACCACATCATGGGTTGACGATCGCCGTCATGGTCGCCGCGGGGCTGGCACTGGCCGTCCCGGGAGCGCGCGCGCAGGAGGGGACCGGGCCGGAGGCGCCCGAGAGCACGCCCGCCCCGGAGGAGCTGTTGCCCGATCCCCTGCCGGACACGCCGTTCCGCGGGCCGGAACTGCCGGGCGAGGAGCCGGAGCAGAGCTTCCCGACGCCCACGCCCGATGACGAGGCGCTGGCCGAGGAGGGGCTCGAGAGCCTCGACCTGCCGGACGAGAGCATGGGGCGCGAGGCCCAGCTCGACGCGCTCTTCGAGATGCTGCGCGATCCGGAGAGCGAGGTCTGGCCCGTCGTGCAGGCGCAGATCTGGCGGGTCTGGCGCCGCTCGGGCTCCGATTCGGTCGACTTCCTGCTCTATCGCGCCCGCGAGGCGATCGACGAGAAGGCCTACGACAAGGCGCTCACCCATCTCGACGACGTCGTGCGCCTGGCGCCGGAATTCGCCGAGGGCTGGAACCAGCGCGCCACCGTCTACTTCCTGCAGGGCCGCTATGCCGCCTCGGTCGCCGATATCGAGGCGGTGCTGGCGATCGAGCCCCGCCATTTCGGCGCGCTCTCGGGTCTCGGGATCATCCTGGACCGCACCGGCAAGGACGAGGAGGCCATGCAGGTCTTCCGCCGCGTGATCGAGATCCACCCCAACCAGCCGGGCGCGCAGAACGGCATCGACAAGCTCTCGCCCGACGTGGACGGCCGCGACCTCTGACGCCCACCTACCGCGCCCACCTTTGCACTGCGCAGATGGACGCCGCCCGGCCGGCGGTCTAAGCGGGGCCTGCAGCCGCCGGGCGAAGCACCCGGCGGCCGGCCCGACCGACGGGGACCCCCATGGCGACGCCCCCAGACACCTCACCCGACCCGACCGAGGCGCTCGCCGCCGCGCTCGAGGCGATGGAGCAGGACTTCCGGGAGCGCGAGACGCCGGAGGAGGCGGCCGAGCGGGCGAGGCGCGAGGCGCTGCGCCCCATGGCCGAGGCCGAGATCGCGGCCCGCCGCGCCGCCCCGGCCGCCCCCCGCGAGACCACCGTGCAGGAGCCGATCGCCCCCGGCGACCAGGTCGTCACCGCCGTCCTGGGCCCCACCAACACCGGCAAGACCCACTACGCCATCGAGCGGATGCTGATGCACCGCACCGGCGTGATCGGCCTGCCGCTGCGCCTGCTGGCCCGAGAGGTCTATGACAAGATCGTCGATATGCGCGGTCCCAACGCTGTCGCGCTGATCACGGGCGAGGAGAAGATCGCGCCGCCGCGCGCGCAGTACATGGTCTGCACGGTCGAGGCGATGGTGCTGGACGGCATGGCCGACTTCGTCGCCATCGACGAGATCCAGCTCTGCGCCGATCCCGACCGCGGCCATGTCTTCACCGACCGCCTGCTCCACGCCCGCGGCCGGCGCGAGACGCTGTTCATGGGGTCGGACGTCATGCGCGCCCGCATCGCGCGGCTGATCCCGAAGGTCCGCTTCGTCACCCGCGAGCGCTTCTCGACCCTCACCTATGGCGGCGCGAAGAAGCTCTCGCGCCTCAAGCCCCGCTCGGCCGTCGTCGCCTTCTCGGTCGACCAGGTCTATGCCATCGCCGAGCTGATCCGCCGCCAGCGGGGCGGCGCGGCGGTCGTGATGGGCGCGCTCAGCCCGCGCACCCGCAACGCCCAGGTCCGCCTCTACCAGGAAGGCGATGTCGACTACCTGGTGTCCACCGACGCCATCGGCATGGGGCTCAATCTCGATGTCGACCACATCGCCTTCGCCGGCGTGTCCAAGTTCGACGGCCACCGCATCCGAAACCTCATGCCCAACGAGATCGGCCAGATCGCCGGACGCGCCGGGCGCTACACCCGCGACGGGACCTTCGGCGTGACGGGCGAAGTGCGCCCCTTCGACGAGGACCTCGTCCAGGCGATCGAGAACCACCGCTTCAAGCCGATCGACCGCCTGCAGTGGCGCAATTCCGACCTCGATTTCGCCACCGTCGAGCACCTGATCGCCAGCCTCGAGCGCGGCCCCGACCCCGACGACGCCGAGAACCTGGCCCGCGCGCGCGAGGCCGACGATCTCGAGGCGCTGCGTCTGATGTGGGCCGATACCGAGATCCGCGACCTCGCCACCCACCCCGCGCGCGTGCGCCTTCTCTGGCAGTGCTGCCAGGTTCCGGACTTCCGAAAGGTGATGCTCGCGGACCATGTTGCACTCATCGGCCGGATTTACCGTTTTCTGGCGGGCGAGGGGGGCGTAATACCCTCGGACTGGATCGCCGGTCAGGTGCAGCGGCTCGATCGTGTCGACGGTGACATCGACGCGCTCTCGAAACGTCTGGCCTATATCCGGACCTGGACGTATGTGGCCAACCGCAGCGCCTGGGTCGAGGAGCCGGCAACCTGGCGCGAGACGACCCGCGCCGTCGAGGACAGGCTGTCGGATGCGCTGCACCAGCGACTGACGCAACGCTTTGTCGACCGGCGCACTTCGGTGCTGATGCGCCGGCTGAAACAGAAGGAGCGGCTCTTGGCCGAGGTGAACGAGAACGGCGAGGTCACGGTCGAGGGCGAGTTCGCCGGCCGGCTCGATGGCTTCCGCTTCACCGCCGACGAGAGCGCGGTGGGCGCCGAGAAGAAGGTGCTGGAATCGGCCTCGCTGGCCGCGCTCCAGGCCGAGTTCGCGCGCCGCGCCGACAAGCTCTACAACGCGCCCGATGGCGAGATCGCGCTGACCGAGCAGGGCGGGCTCATGTGGGGCACCGACGCGATCGGCGCGCTGGAGAAGGGCGATTCGGCACTGGCGCCGAAGGTCCGCGTCTTCGTCGACGACATCGCCGACGCGACCGTGTCCGAGAAGGTCGAGCGCCGCCTCGGCCACTGGATCGACCGGCGCGTCAAGGCGCTGTTCGAGCCGATGCTGGCGATGCAGGCCGACGAGGCGGTGACCGGCCTAGCCCGCGGCGTGGCCTTCCAGATCGGCGAGGCGATGGGCGTGATCCCGCGCCGCGAGATCGCCGACGACGTCAAGGCCCTCGGCCAGGACGAGCGGGCGCAGTTGCGCAAGCACGGCGTCCGTTTCGGCCAGCACCACGTCTTCATGCCGGCGCTGCTCAAGCCCGCGCCCACGCGGCTGCGCCTCGTGCTCTGGGGCCTGTGGGAGGGTTCCGAGGACCTGCCGCCGCCGCCCCCGCCGGGCCAGGTGACCGTCCCCGTCCAGCCCGGCCTGCCCGCCGCCTACTGGCCCAAGGCCGGCTACCGCAACTGCGGCACGCGGGCGCTGCGCATCGACATGCTCGAGCGGCTCGCCGACATGCTGCGCCCGATGGACGCGCGCGCCGGCTTCGAGGCGACGCCCGACATGCTGTCGATCACCGGCTGCACGCTGGAGCAGTTCGCCGAGCTGATGGACGGCCTCGGCTTCCAGGGCGAGAAGGGCGAGCGTCCCAAGACCGCCCGCCGCAAGGCCGACGAACAGGCCGCCGAAGCGGCTGCAGCCGAAGCCGGCGCCCCCGAGACGCCCGGAGACACCCCGACGGATACCCCCGCCGAACCGACCGCCCCTGAGGCGACCGCCGAACAGACTGCCCCTGAGGCGACGGCCGAACAGACCGCCCCGGAGGCGACCGCCAACCAGACCGCCCCGGAGGCGACCGCCGAACAGACCGCCCCGGTGGCGACCGCCGAACAGACCGCCCCGGAGGCGACCGCCGAACAGACCGCCCCGGAGGCGACCGCCAACCAGACCGCCCCGGAGGCGACCGCCAACCAGACCGCCCCGGAGGCGACCGCCGAACAGACCGCCCCGG
>JBCBPG010000102.1:0-9141 GCA_039820865.1 Pseudomonadota bacterium | reverse complement strand
GCTCTTCCTGGTGCCCTCGCTGCTCAGCCTCGGCCGCTTCGACCCGCACAGGCGTCTGATCACCACCCACACGATGGAGAGCCTGACGACCGGCAACGTAGGCCTCCTCAACCTGCCCTGCATGCTGCTGATCGCCTGGTTCGTCGATCCCTTCTCGCTGACGGTGCTGATCGGGATCATCGCCACGCTGCTTCTCGTGGTGCCGCTCGTCTGCTGGCCGCTGATGCTGATCGCCAACCGGGTCCTGGGACCGCAGCAGCGCTCCGTCGCGCCCGACAAGCCCCGCGACCCGCCGCTGATCAGGCTCCTCGACCGGCTCCGCTTCGCCGTCGGGGTCCTGCTGATGGCGCCGATGATGTTCGGCCCGTACATCATGTACATGATCTTCGGCTGGCTGATCGGCAGCACCGTCGAAGGCTTCGTCGAGGGCGCGCGCGACTGGGCGCAGCCGCTGGCGAGCCTGGTGCTGCTGATCCTGTTCAACCTGATGATCGTCACCGGCAACCACGCGGCCATCCGGATCGTCTGCTTCGCCGCGGGGCTGGTCCTGCTCGACCAGGCGGCCCAGCTCGGCCCCTTCCTCGACGGGCTGCGGACGCCGCCATGATCCACGTCTCCACAACCTGTCGCGCATCCCCTTCAAAGCGCCATATTCAACCCGCATCCACTGATCTCGCGCATCGCGGGTAGCGGGGGAGTGGGGCCGCGTGACGAGCGAGACCGAGAATCCCGGACGCAGCTGGGACCTGGAGAACTTCCGGGTCGGCAAGGCGCCGCCGCCCGACCCCAAGGCCAGGGGCAAGGGGCGCGCGTCGACGGCCGGTCCGGACATCACCGAGCAGGACGACGGCGAATGGCTGGCGCCGGGCGAGCGCAAGGCGCGCGCACGCTACGTCGATGGCGGGCGCGTCTTCTGGATCGGCTTCTTCGGCGTGCTGTTGTCGATCTTCACGGTCGGGCTCTACCGCTTCTGGATGCTGACCAACCTGCGCCGCGCCTATGCCGGCTCGGTCCGTGTCGAGAACGATCCGATCGAGTACACGGGCACCGGCCTCGAGAAGCTGATCGGCTTCCTCGTCGCGGTCGCGATGCTGGCGATCTACCTCTCGATGGCGCAGTTCGCGCTCACCTTTGCCGGTGTCGTCAGCTTCGACATGCCGCCCCAGCTGCTCGGCGTCGGGGCCCTGCTGGCGATCGGGCCGTTCTGGTACTGGGCGCAGTACCGATCGCAGAAATACATCATGTCGAGGCTCAGGTGGCGCGGCATCCGCTTCGGGCTCGAGAAGGGCGCCCTGCGCTACATGGGGCTGTCGCTGCTCTGGGGCGTCGCCACCCTCGCGTCGCTCGGCTTCCTCTATCCCTACATGCACTTCAAGCAGGCCCAGTTCATCGCGAACCGGACCCATATCGGCTCGCTCAAGGTCACGCAGCACGGCAGCTGGCTGGGGCTGCTCAGCTACTGGATCTGGTTCTACATCGCCATCGGCATGATGTTCCTGTTCGTCTGGGGCATGGCCGAGGAGATGCGGCTCGGCGAGGAGGGGATCGGGCTGATGATCGGCCTGCTCGCGCCGCTCGCGTTCCTGATCTTCTTCATCATGTACATGAACTACCAGGCCGGCGCGTTCCGCTACCTGTGGGACAACCGCACCATCGGCGGCGCGACGCTGGAGAACGACCTCAGCTCCGGCGGCGTGATCTGGACCTACATCAAGGGCTCGGTCCTGACCTCGATCCTGACGACGCTGTTCGGCTCGATCGGCGGCCTGATCTTCCTCTTCATCGGGCTCGCGGTCACCTCGCTTCTGCTTGGCGAAGGCGGGTCGCCCGAGGCGGTGTTCGACGAGCTGAACGCGCTCTGGGAGGACGGGACGCCGCCTGAGGTGATGACGATGCTGGTCTACCTGCCGGCTGCCCTCGGCTTCTTCCTGACCTACATCGTGGGTTTCGCGATCTCCTTCGGCTTCACGCAATCCCTGGTGATTCAGCCGATCATGAGCCGTAAGGTCGAGGCGGTGCTGATGCGCAATCCCGGCGCGCTCGAGAGAGCGAAGCAGCGGTCGAAATCCGAGGCCGACGACGCCGGCGGCTTCGCTGACGCGCTCGGCGTCGACCTGGGCGGAGGCTTCTGATGGCAGGCGAAACCAGCGCCTCGCTCGAGACACAGGGACGCTATTTCGACGGCGAGAGCGCGCGCGCCAAGGAGGTCATCGTCGGCCTCGGCCAGCGCTCGATCGTGATCTTCGGCCATGGCGACGTGGCGATCGCGCACTGGCCGCTGGGCGCGCTGCGCGCCTCGCGCGGCGGCGGTATCGGCGAGCTGACGCTGATGCCGGGCTTCGACAGCGGCGAACAGCTGATCATCGACGACCCGGAGATGATCCGCATCGTCAAGAAGGTCTGCCCCCGGCTCTACCGCAGCCCGGGCAGGAACAAGGGCGTGCGCAGGGCGGTGGTCTGGGGCGGGCTGGCCGTCGGCTCGGTCGCCACCATCGTGTTCGTCATCATGCCCGCCATGGCCGACCGCCTCGCTCCCATGGTGCCGTTCGAGCGTGCCCGCGCCCTCGGCGACGCCAGCGTGCAGCAGCAGGCGGCCTTCTTGGCGCGGTCCAGCCGCTTCGAGGACGGCCTCTGCGACGGGCCCAAGGGTCGCGCGGCGCTCGACAAGATGACCGCACGGCTGATGCCCCATGCCGACCTGCCCTACCCGACGCGGGTCGACGTTCTGGACAGCGAGATCGTCAACGCCACCGCCTCCGGCGGCGGGCGCGTGCTGCTCTATCGCGGCCTGATCGACAAGTCGAAGAGCCCGGAGGAGGTGGCCGGCGTGCTGGCCCACGAGATGGGCCACGAGGTGCACCACCACGTCATGACGGGCGTGCTGCGTCGCGCGGGCACCACGGGTGTGCTGGCGATCGTCCTCGGCGACTTCTTCGGCGGCGGCGCGGCCGCGGGTCTCGGCGAGCTGATGATCGAGACGAGCTATACCCGCGAGCACGAGCGCGAGGCCGACGACCAGGCGATCGCCATCATGACCGCGGCGGGTCTGCCGACCACGCCCTTCGCCGGCTTCTTCGCGCGTATGGAGGACGAGTACGGCAGCACCCCGGCCGCGCTGGAGCTCATCTCCAGCCACCCGCAGCCCGGCGACCGGGCCGAGAAGGCCCGCGCCGCCAACACCGTCGGCAGCCAGTACGACCCGATCCTGACGGATGCCGAGTGGGTGGCGCTGCAGAACATCTGCATCGAGACGTTCTGAGGACCGTCCCGGCGGTGCGTTGCCCGCCCCCTGCGGGCCGCACGGCCGAGGCTGCGTGATACGCACCGCCGATCCCGCAAGGCAGTCACCCCCGGCGCCTAGGCCAGCGCGAAGGCCACGCCGGCCGCAAGCGGGCCGAGGGGCCGGGCCGCGCCCTCGGCCTCCAGCTGCAACAGCGTCGCCAGCACGTTGCGCGCCGCCGCGGCCATGAGCGCGGGCGGCGTCTCGGTATAGAGCCGGCGTGCCAGCGTCGCCGCATCCGCCGGTCCCTCGCCCAACGCCGCCACCAGCGCCGCACGGCGCCTGGCCCGGTGCGCGAGATGCTCGGCGACAAGGCGTCCCGGATCCTCGACCAGTGGCCCGTGGCCTGGCGCAAAGCGGGTGCCGGGGCGTGCCGCCACATGCGCCTCCAGCGCCGCCAGCGTCGCGATCTGCTGGGCCATGTCGCCGTCGGGCGGCGAGACCAGCGTGGTCGACCAGCCCATCACCGCATCGCCCGTCAGCACCAGCCCCCGGTCCTCCAGCACGAAGGAGAGGTGGTTCGACAGGTGCCCCGGCGTGTGCATCGCCGTGACCGGCGCGGCGCCGGCGGGCAGCGCCACCTCGATCAGCGACCCCGCACCGCCCGCCCCCTCCATCAGCGCGATGTCCGGCGCGAAGGCGACATCGGCCCCCTCGCCCCCGCCGATCCCGGCCCCGCTGGCGGCCAGCGCCTCCATCTGCGCGCTGCGGCCCAGGCCGTGGCGCCCGGCCGCGATCACCGCCGCCCCGGTCGCCGCCTGCAGCCGCGCCACCCCGGCCGTGTGGTCGCGATGGGTATGCGTGACCAGGATCGCGCCCACCGCGCCGCCCGCCGCCGCGACCAGGCGCTCGACATGGCCCGCATCGTCCGGCCCCGGATCGACCACCACCGCCGGCCCCGCCCCTTCGGCCGGCGCGATGACGTAGCTCTGCGTGCCGTCAAAGGTCATGGGCGAGGGGTTGGGCGCCGTCAGCCGCCACACCCCAGATGCGATCTTCTCCGCCATCGCCTCCCCCTTGCACCGCCGCCACGCTCCGCCTAGCCCGGGATGCATGGTCACGCTGCCCAAACGCCTCAAGCGAAACCTGCCGCGCTCGCTCTACGGCCGCGCGCTGCTGATCCTCGTGCTGCCCATCGTGGTGCTGCAGATCGTCGTGTCCACCGCGCTGGTGAACCGCTATTACGACGGCGTCACGCGGCAGATGGCGGGCGACGTGGCGCGCGAGCTGGACTATGTCGTCACGGCCATCGACCGCCGGCCGGATGCCGGGGCGGCGCGGCTCTTCATCGAGGCGGTCGAGCGCCCGCTCGGCTTCCCGCTGCGCCTGGACGAGGGCGGCAGCGTCGAGCCGCAGGCGCTCCGCCGCTTCTACGACGTCACCGGCACGACGGTGGCCGAGACGCTGAAATCCGGCATCTCGCGGCCCATGACGCTGGACCTCGTCACCGTCGAGAAAAGCGCGGTGCTCAGGATCCTCACCGGCTACGGCGTGCTCGAGGCGACGGTGCCCCGCACCCAGGTCTCGCCCGCCAACCCGCACCAGCTCCTGGTGCTGACCAACCTCGCCGCCGCCGCCCTCGTGGTGATCGCGGTCCTGTTCCTGCGCAACCAGGTGCGCCCGATCCGCGAGCTCGCCCAGGCGGCACAGGCCTTCGGCCATGGTCGCCGCGTGCCCTTCCGCCCGACGGGCGCCGAGGAGGTACGCCGCGCGGGCCACGCCTTTCTAGACATGCGCTCGCGCATCGAGCGCCAGATCGAGGCGCGCACGGCGATGCTCTCGGGCGTCAGCCATGACCTGCGCACGCCGCTCACCCGCATGAAGCTGGCGCTGGCGATGCTGGACGAACGCGACACCGCCGATCTCACCCGCGACGTGGGCGAGATGGAGCGGATGCTGGAGAGCTTTCTCGCCTTCGCCCGCGGCGAGGCGGGCGAGGAGGCGGTGCCCGTCTGCGCCCGGACGCTGGCCGAGGAGGTCGTCGAGGAGGCCGGGCGCCTCGGCCTCGGCATCCGTCTCGAGACCGCCATCGACCCGGGAGGCGACGGCGAGACGGTGCTGCGGCGCCAGGCAATCAAGCGGGCGCTGACCAACCTGGTGAACAACGCGCTCACCTATGGCCGCCGCGCGATCGTCACGCTGCACCAGTCGCGCCGCGCGCTGGAGTTCATCGTCGAGGACGACGGGCCGGGCATCCCGGTCGTGCGGCGGGCCGAGATGATGCGGCCCTTCACCCGCCTCGACCCCGCGCGGGGGCAGAGCCGCGGGGCCGGCGTCGGCCTCGGCCTCTCGATCGCGCAGGACATCGCGCGCCGGCATGGCGGCGACCTGATGCTGGGCAACAGCGCGGCGCTGGGGGGCCTGCGGGCGACCCTGCGCGTCCCTCGCACGCCCGGCACGGCGGCGGTCGAGGGGGCGGCCTGATCCGACCGCCGGGGCGATGCCCCCCGCACGGCGCCGCCCCCGCCGCCCGGGTCGGGCCCCGCGCGCGGGTCTCACCCGTCAGTGCATGCGGGCGCCGTTTGGGACGGGGCGTTCGGGAGCGAGGAGGACGACGGCGCCGTCTTCGTCGGCGAGGCCGAGGGTCAGTACTTCGGACATGAAGGGGCCGATCTGGCGGGGCGGGAAGTTGACCACCGCCAGCACCTGGCGGCCGACCAGCGTCTCGGGCGCGTAGTGCACGGTGATCTGGGCCGAGGTCTTGCGCTCGCCGATCTCGGCGCCGAAGTCGATCCAGAGCTTGACGGCGGGTTTGCGCGCCTCGGGGAAGGGTTCGGCGCGGGTGATCGTGCCCACCCGGATGTCGACCTTGAGAAAGTCGTCGAACCCGATCGTGTCGCCCATGCCCGTGCCCTTCCTGCAGTCCGGTGATCCGGGCGCAACCAGCACGGATCGCGCGCCGCGCCAAGCCCCCCGGTGCGCGTGCCGGCGGGCACAAGGAAAAGGGCCGGTCGCTCCCGGCGACCGGCCCCGCTGTGTCCCTCGTCCCGGCTGCGCGCGGGCATCACGCCCGCGCGACGGTCACTTCGTTACCTGGGCCTGGTCGAAGGCGCTCTGGAACTCGGTCACGGCCTCCTCGAAGCGCGCCTTGATCACCTCGAACGCCTCGGTCGAGGCCTTCTGGCTGAGCTCGGTGAGCTCCTGCATGTCCTTGACGGCCTTCTCGAACGCGACGCGGGCGGCGTCCATGTTCTTCTGGGCCTGGTCGGCGGTCATCGGCTGGCCCTGGAAGTCGCCCATCGCGTCCTTGACGGCCGCCATGCCTTCCTCGACCATGGCGAGCTGGCGCTTGTAGACGCTCTGGTAGCCGGCGATGGCGACCTTGTTGGCCTCGATCGCGGCGTTCAGGTTCTTCTCCTGCGCCTTCACGACGACGTCCATCGACGGCATGGTGCTGGTGTCGAACATCTTCTCCAGCTCCGGCATCTTGAACATCTCGGTCATCTTCTCGAAGTCGGCGAACGGGAACTTGTCCTGCATCATCTCTCTCCCTCCGGGGCTGCGTGCGGTCCTGCAAGCCGGCACCCATCGCGGCGCCGCTGAGACCCATATTGTGCACTGCACAAAAAGTGTCAACCGCTCGGTTGCGCCACTCAATCACGTTTCGCCTCATACCAAAGCATGACGCATGGTCAGGGTGCGGTACAGCCGCGCAGGGCCGAGAGGCGCCGGCCGGGTGGCGGTCGGTCAGTCGGCCAGTTCGCGCGAGCGGGCGGCAGCCGCGGCGACGGTGCGCGCCATCAGGTCCGGCAGCGCCGGCATCAGCACCGCGAGGCCGGCTGCCGTGGTCCCGCCCGGACTGGTGACGTTGCGCCTCAGCGTCTCGGGCGTCTCGGCCGACGCGCCGGCCAGCGCACCGGCCCCGCTCACCGTGGCGCGGGCGAGGCGCATGGCGAGATCTGGCGCCAGCCCCTCCGCCTCGCCGGCCGCGGCCAGCGCCTCGATCAGGTGGAAGACATAGGCCGGACCGGAGCCCGAGAGCCCCGTGACGGCATCCATCTCGGCCTCGGCCCCGAGGCGCACGACCTCGCCCACGACCGCCAGCAGCGCCTCGGCCCGGTCCAGCCCCGCCGCGCCGGCAGTGGCATTGGCGACGATGGCCGTGATCCCGCGCGCCACCGCGGCGGGCGTGTTGGGCATTGCCCGCACCACGGGCGTACCGGGGCCGAACAGCGCCTCGAACCGGGCGATCGGCGTGCCGGCGGCGATCGAGACGATCAGCGTGCCGCCCCCGCCGAACCCTGCCAGCGCAGGCGCGGCCTCGGCCATCATCTGCGGCTTGACCGCCAGCACGGCGACGTCGGGGCGCGCGGGCGCGGCGGGGTTCAGTACCAGCCCCGCGCCCGCCAGCGCCTCCAGCCGCTCCGTGGGCCGCGGTTCGATCACCTGCACGGACGCGGGAGCGAGACCGGCGGCCAGCCAGCCCTCGAGCATCGCGCCGCCCATCTTGCCGCAGCCGAGAAGGAGCAGGCGCCCGGCCGCCCGGGCCACGCCCGAAGGAACGTCCGAGGGAGCGCCCGAGGAAGCGCCAGAGGAAGCATCGGACATCGTCGTCTCCGTGATGGACCGGCCGCGCGACGGCCGCCGGCCCGGGATACCGTCAGGCGGTACCGTAGGCGTCCTCGATCACCATCTCCAGCGATGCCTCGGCATCATCGGCGGTGAAGGCGCAGGACTGGACCGCGGGGTAGAACCGCTCGCTGAGCGCCAGCGCCGAAAGCACCATGTGCTCGACCTGCTCGGGCGTGGCGGTCGCGCCGCCGGCCAGCGTCAGCCCGTAGCGGAAGGCGATGACGCCCTGGTCGGGCCAGAGCGAGAACACCCCGTGCCAGAGCCGGTCGTTGATCATCGTCAGCAGCGACTGCATCTCGCCGCGCCGCTCGACCGGGACCTCGATGTCGAAGGTCGCGATCAGACGCAGCATGTCGTCGCGATCCGACCAGGTCAGCGACAGGGCGTAGTGGCGCCAGGCGCCCTCCACCGACATCGCAATCTGGTCCTCGCCCACCCTGTCGAAATCCCAGGCGGACTGCTCCGCCAGGGTCTCGACGATGTCGATCGGATGGATATCGGTATTCTCGAAAAGACGGTCGGCTGCCGACATGCCTAGCCCCTACTGCTCAGGTGCCGGAGGGCTCTGCGGCCCCTTCATGCACCAAGGGTTGCCACGGGTCGTATCGATTTTTCTTTCGACCCATAGATATGGTGCCCACCGGGCGCGGTATCACAAGCGAAATCAGCACCTGCCGCAAAAACGTCACCTCCAGCCGCCCCGGACCGGTACGCCTTGCATGCCCCGCGACGGGCCGGCGGACGGGCCGGTGCAGGACAAAGCACGCGGCAGGCGCGGATGTTAGCCGGTCGGGCTTGCGCCATCGTTGAGGCGGGCCTCCAGCGCCGCGATCCGGGCCTCGAGCGCCGCATTCTCCTCGCGCGCCTTCACGGCCATCTCGCGCACGACCTCGAAGTCCTCGCGCGTCACCAGGTTCGAATCGCGGAGCCACCCCTCCAGCGCCGAGCGCATGGCGGCCTGCGCCTCCTCCCGCGCGCCCTGCGCGATGCCGGCGGCGTTGGTCAGAAGCTGGCTGAGATCGTCGAGAAAGGGCGATCGCGTCTGCATCATGTCTCTCCGCTTGGCCTGGGGCCCGAAATCTCCGTGGATATGGCGTGCCGGGCCCCCGTGTTGCAACCCGCGCGCCCTGACGGCACGCCGCCGCGCCCATTGACAGCGCCGCGCGCCTCGCGCACGCAACCCCCCCGAGCGGGCCACCGGGAGACGCGAGACCATGCTCGTCCTGCCCTTTCCGCAGATCGACCCGGCGCTGGTCAGCATCGAGGTCGCCGGCGTGGAGCTCTCGCTC
>JBCBPG010000101.1:0-9307 GCA_039820865.1 Pseudomonadota bacterium | reverse complement strand
GACACCGGCGCGGCCAGCGGCGTGTTCCGTGTCGCGACCGACCGCAGCGGCCTCGTCGTGGGCTACCAGGAGGGCGTGGCGGCCTTTCCCGACCTCGGGTCGTTTCCCGGTGCCGTGCTCGCGGCCATCGGCCGGCCGTCGACCCCGGCGGGCCCGCCCTCGCGGCTTCGTCCGTTCTGGCTCTACGGCCCGGCCGGCAGCCTGCCCACCACCGGCCTGGCCGAGGTTCTGGGCGCGGCGGCGGCGGCGGGGCGCGACCTGGAAGGCATCGCGGTCTTCGTCGGCATCTCCGATCCGACGCGCCCGGGCGAGAAGGACCACTTCCGCACGCCCGTCTCCGGCGGCGCGGCGGACACCATCGCGGGGGTCGAACTTGGCGCCACGCTCGTTCTCAACCGTCTGCACGGACAGGAGGCACGGCGTCTCGGCCTCATGCTCGCCCCGGATGCGCCGGCGCTGGTCGAGGCCGCGGTCGCCGGGGTCCTCGGCTTCATCGGCGCGCTCGCGATGGCGGGCTATGGCGGCTGGCGGGGCGCGGGGCGCGTGGTCGCACTCGCCGCTGCCGTGGCGCTCGCCTCGGTGTTCCTCTTCACCGAGGCGCGGCTCTGGTGGCCGGTGGCGGTGCCGGTGGCGTTGGGCCTGCCGGCGACGGCGGTGCTGCTGCTGGTGACGGGCTACGGGCGCACGCGGACCTTCCTGCGCCAGCGTCTGCCGCGCCCCGTGGCCGAGGCGCTGCTCGACGACGGTGGGGTGACCGATGCGCTGGCCCCGCGGCCGCTGCGGGCCGCGGTGCTCTATGCCGATCTCGCGGGCTCGGTGCCGCTGGCCGACGCGCTCGGCCCCGGCGCCTATGCCGAGCGGCTGACCGGCCTGCAGGCCCGCTTCTCCGCCGCGGTCGAGGCCGAGGGCGGGATCGTCGTCGAGGTCGAGGGCGATGCGCTGCTGGCCGTCTTCCCGGTCGAGGGCTGGAGCGTCGGCGGCGCGGCGTCCATGGGCGTGGCCGACGATGCCGCGGCCGCGGCGGGGGCCGTGCTGGCTGCGGCCGCCGGGCTCGAGGCCGCCCGGACCGCGACCCCGCCGCTGATGCTCCGCATCGGCCTCACGCTCGGCGATGTCGTGATGGGCGAGACCGAGGCCGGCGGCCGTCTCGCGCTCCGCGTCTTCGGCACGCCGGTGGGCCTGGCCGAGCGTCTGCAGCGTGCGGCCGATTCGTTCCGGCCCGAGGGCGGCTCGGTGGCCCTGGCCGACGACGCGCTGGTGGCCGCCGCTTCCCGGGTGTGGCAGAAGGGCATTCTCCTGCCCGTCGGTCGACTGAAGCTTCGGGGGCTGGCGACGCCCCAGGGTGCGCACAAATTGACTTCGGACAACATTCCGGCTGATCTTCGCCATTAATTGACATTTTATATTCAGCCGACATGCCTAATCGGATGGAGCAGCTCCAGGAATGCCACGGATCATGCAGGGCAGGCGCCTTGGCAGCCGACGCCGGTCTGGCGTCGGTGCCCCGTCTGTTGCTGCCCCGTCGGTCATTGCCCCGTCGGTCGCTCCCCTGTCTCTCGCTGCCGCGGCACTGACCTTCGTTTCCCTCGTACCCGTGATGGCTATGGCCCAGGTCTCAGCCCAGGTCTCGAACCGCTGCGCGACCCCGGCACCCGCGGTCGTCATCGCCGTTGACGGTGCCGTCACCGTGCGCCCGGACGGGGGCGGCGAGCGGGCGGTGCGCCTCGGCGACGCGCTCTGCGCCGGCGACCGGGTGCTGACCGGGCCCGACGGGCGGGTCGAACTCCGGCTCACCGCTTCGGAGACGACGCTCGGCCTCGACGCCTACAGCGAGGCGGTGCTGCCCGAAGCCGGCGCGCCCGGGGCCGACGGTTCGGGCGTCGGCCTGTCGGCCGGCGTGCTGCGCTTTCTCTCCTCGGTCCGCTCGGTCTTCACCGTCACCACGCGCCATGCGACCGCCGGCATCGACGGGACCGAGGCGGTGATGGCCGCGACCGATACGCTGACGCTGGTCGCGGTGCGCGAGGGCGACGTGGCGCTGGAGGCGGGCGGCGCCTCGGTCCTGCTGCCCGCGGGCAGGGCGGGCCTGGCCAATGGCCGCGCGCCGCGTCTCCTCGAGGCGGACGCGGCGGCGGCGCTGGCCCCGCGCCTGGCCGCCATCGCGCTCAACCCGGCCGGCTCGGCGGACTGGGCGATCCACTACCCGCGCCTCATCGACGGGGCCGGGAGCGATCCGGCGCTGGCCGGTGCTCTCGCCGCGCTCGATGCCGGGCGCGCGGACGAGGCCGAGGTGCTGCTCGCCAAGGCGCGCCGGGGCGCCACGGGCGCGAGGGCTGCGCGTCTCGATGCCCATGCCGCGCTGGTCGCCATCGCCCGCGGCCGTGCCGCTGCCGGCGGCGCGCTGGCCGCGAACGCGCTGGAGGCCGCACCCGACGACCCCGCTGCCCTCGTGGCCACCGGCTATGCCGAGCAGGCCGCAGGGCGGGTCGAGGCCGCCATCGAGGTGACCGCCCGCGCGGCCGACCTGGCGCCCGGGGACGCGACCGTGGCGGCGCGGCTGGCCGAACTCCATTTCGTCGACGGCGATGCCCACCGCGCCGGGCGCGAGGCCCGCCGCTCGCTCGCGCTGGCGCCCGGCTCGCTCGCCGGTGCCGTCCTCGGCCTCGCCGCGCTGGCCGAGGAGGACCGCACCACCGCCCGCACCGCCTTCGAGGGCGCGATCGCGGCCGACAGCGAGGACCCGCTGCCCCGCCTCGGCCTCGGCCTGCTCGCGATCCGAGAGGGGCGGCTGACCGAGGGCCGGCGCGAGATCGAGGCCGCCGCCGCCCTCTCGCCCCGCCGCGCCGTCTTCCGCACCTGGCTCGGCCGCGCCTATGCCGCCGAGGGGCTGGCAGACAAGGCGGCCGCCCAGTACGACCTCGCCCGCGACGACGATCCGGACGACCCCGCGCCCTGGCTCCTCTCGGCCGAGACGCTGTTCCGCGAGAACCGCCCCGTCGAGGCGCTGGATGCCGTGCGCGAGGCCGAGCGGCTGGCCGGGCGCCGCGCGACGCTGCGCAGCGAACAGGGCCTGGCCGAGGATCGCGCCGTGCGCGCCGCAGCCCTCGGCCGGCTCTACGAGATCCTGGGCTTCGAGGGCGAGGCGCGCGAGGCGGCGTCCCGCGCCGTCGAGGCCGATCCCACCAATGCCGGTGCCCATGGGGTGCTGGCCGACCAGCTCTTCCGGCTGGAGCGTCGCGAGACCGCGGCGCTCTCGGCCAGTTTCGCCGAACAGGTCTGGCGCCGCCCGTCGAGCGAGCCGCTGGATGTCACCGCGCTGGAGGCCGATCTCGCGCTCCTCGACCCGGACGCGCTGGCCGACCCCAGCCTTGCCGAGCTGTCGCCGTACTTCCAGAGCGACGGCTGGCGCGTGATCGCCAGTGGCGAGGTCGGCACCCAGGACACCCGGGGCGGCAGCCTCGGCGTCGGTGCCGCGGCGGGCGGCTGGTCGGTCGCGGCCTCGACCGGGCACCAGCGCACCGACGGCTACCGCGACAACAACGACATCCGCTCCACCGTCCTGATCACCGAGGTCCGCGGCCGCCCGACCGCCCGCCTCGACGTCTTCGGCGCCTTCGGCTACCGCCGCACCGACAGCGGCGACCGCCTGCTGCGGTTCATCCTCGAGGACACGGTCCTGAACCGCGAGTTCTCGCTCGAGCGCCATTTCGGCCGCCTCGGCGGTACCTTCCGCCTCAACCCCCGCCAGGCCTTCGCCCTGGTCGGCACCTGGAACGAACAGGACGAGGACCTGTTCTTCACGCTGGACGATGTCTTCGGGACGAACAGTCTCACCAATGTCTCGGGCACGTCCCAGGACGGCCAGTTCCAGCATGTCGGCCGGTGGGGTTCGCTAAGCACCGTGAGCGGTGCGAGCGTCGCACGCAGCGACGTCGAGGGAATCAGCGCGTTGATCTTGCCCTTCGCTGCGATCTTCGGCCTGCCCGTTGACGCAGTTCCGGTGAGCGAGCAGGTCCGGCATTCGACCTTCTACAGCTATGCCACGCTCTCACTGGGCAGGAGCGCTGGCAGCGGGGGCGGCCGCCTGGCTTTCGACGGCGTGGTGCCGGACAGCGTCGCGGGCTTGCCGCTCTCGATCGACCTGACGGGCGGCTTCTCGGCCGACTTCTTCCGGCGCGAAACGCGGGCCTCGGGCGAGGTTGCGCGTCAGACGACCTTCTCGCCAAAGGGCGGTATCCGGGTGGATCTCGGCGGCGGCCTCACCCTCCGCGGCGCGTGGACCCGTTCGGTCGCGCCGCCTGCCCTTTCGCGCCAGCGTCTCGAGCCGCAGACCGTCGCCGGGATCGTCCAGGCCGGTGACCAGATCGGCGGCGCCGAGGTCACGACGCTGGGCGGTGCGATGGAACTGCGCCCGCTGCCCCGCTTCGGCCTCATGCTCGAAGGCGCGCGGCGGCGGGTGGGCGATGCGCCGGGCATCGAGGGTGATCAGTCGGGCCGTCAGATCGAGATCCGCGGAACCGCGACGATGGCGTTCCGGGGCGGCTTTGCCGCGACCGTTTCCGGCACGCGCCTCGATGCCGAGGCCGAGGACCGCCTCAGCGATATCCCCGACTACGAGGTCACCGAGATTGCGGCCGGGCTGTCGTGGTTCCATCCGAGCGGTTTCTTCGCGCGCGGGCGGACCGGCGTGGTGCACCATGGCTTCGTCAACGGCGAAGAGCGGGGAACGGACAACTTTCCCATCCTGGATCTGACGCTGGGCTACCGGCTGCCGAACGGACGCGGCGTCGCGACGTTCGAGATGCGCAATGCGACCGGCACCGAGTTCGGTTTCGAGGATCGCCCGGCGCTGCCGGAGGGCAGTTTTGCCGAGCCCCGGTATGCGCGGTCCTTTACGGCGATGGGGCGTTTGACACTTGGTTTCTGATGACGGGACGATCCGGGTTATAATAATTGCGTAATGACATTTGCGACCCGAGATAGATACTTCAGTACGATTAGGAATCACTGAATGATCGGGATGCCGTGATCTTCGAGCGGCGCTCACCCTCGATCGAGGATAATTGGGAGAAAGACATGATCCACTTCATCGCCCGTCCCCTCGCCGTCACCGCTGCCGTCTTCACCTTTGCCGTCGCCATGCCCGGCGCGGCCGTCGCCTATCACGGCTCCTGCGCCGGCGGGCAGGTCCCGTCGAACGAACGCTGCGCCAACCGCACCCACATCACGACCGGCTCGACCGGCACGGCCGGCTTCCGCGTCTGCGAGACGCTGAACAGCTCGGACGGCGACGTGCAGTACGACTACACCGTCGTCTTCGCCGGCGCGCCGCAATACGTCTGCACGCACTACCACACCTGCTCGCAGGTGCAGTCGAACGACCCGACAGCCGCCGCCAAGTTCTGCTGACAAGCCGCCCGCCCGGGCGCCCCGACACCAGCGGGCGCCCGGTCTCCGGATCTGCCCGGCGATATCCGCCGGCGCCGCCATCCCCCGATCCCTGGCCGCCTCCGCTCTCCCGCACCCCCGTGGCGCCTATTCGGCCGGTTCGGCGCGCGCGGGCGCGGGCGAGGGCGCCGCGACCTCAGGTCCCCGCCCGTCCGCAGCGTCCACCCCGGGTGGCGTGGCCAGCGGCAGGGTGAGGCGGAAGAAGCTGGTCGCATCCTCGCGGAAGACGACGTCGAGGCGCCCGCCCATCCCCTCGGCCATCGCACGGCTGATCGGCAGGCCGAGCCCGGCGCCCGTGTCCGCGATGGCGCGCAGGCCCCGGGTGAACTTGGAGAAGATGTCCTCCGCCTCCTCGCGCGTCACGCCGCCGCCGTTGTCGCTCACGTCGATGGCCAGCACGCCCGGCACCCTGTCGGCGGGTGCGGTGGCCGAGACGGTGATCGCGGGCGCCTCGGCCCCGTTGTACTTGATGCCGTTGGACAGCAGGTTGACCAGGATCTGCTGCAGCCGGTCGGCATTGGCCATCAGCGCCACCGCCGGCAGCGGATCCTGGACATGGATCGTCACGCCGCGTTCGAAGGCGAGGCCCGCGACGCAGTCGACGGCGGAGACCACGGCCGGCCCTGCCGGCACGGCGCGCACGGGGATGTCGAGCCGGCCCTGCTCGAGGCGCCCGATGTCGAGGATCTCGTCGAGCAGGCGCGTCAGCCGCAGGCTCTCGGTATGGATGATGCCGGCGAAGCGCCGCCGCTCCACCTCGCCGAGGTCGTCGCCCTCGTGCAGGATCTCGGCGAAGGAGCGGATCGAGGTCATCGGCGTGCGCAGCTCGTGGCTGACCTGGCTGAGGAAGTCGTCCTTCTGCTTGTCGAGCCGGCGCAGGCGCGCATTGGCACGGCGCAGTTCGTCGGCGGTGCGCTCAAGCTCCCCGGTCTTGTCGGCGAGGCGGGCCGAGGTCTCGATCAGGCGCTGCGTCTCGTCGGCGATGTCCATCAGCTCGTCGAGCGAGACGATCTCGCCGCCCGTCGCCCGCATCACCATGGCATGGGCCGAGGCGCCGCCGACCGAGCCGGCCAGCTCGCGCTCCAGCCGCGCGATCATCGCGTCGTCGGCCAGCGGCAGCGCGCCCTCGATCCCCTGTTCGCGCGCGATGTCGTCGAAGACCCGCCGCGCGGTGTCCGAGCCGAGGATGCGCTGGGCGAGGACGAACAGGTCCTCGGACGCCGTCTCGCGGTGGACGAAGCGCGCCTCGCTGCCCGGACCGCGGAAGACGTCGACGAAGAGACCCGCCTGGAGCCGCTCCAGCGGTCGCATCTCGGTCACGATCGAGACGCCGAGGAAGAGCAGCACGTTGACGCCGAGGCTCCAGATCGTGGCGTGCACCAGCGGATCGCGCCCGGCGAGACCGAAGAGCGCGTGCGGGCGCAGCGCCTCGATCCCGAACGGGCCGTCCACCATCAACGCCGGCGGGAAGACGCCGCCGAGTGCGGGCAGGTAGAGCGTGTAGAGCCAGAGCACCGTGCCCGCGGTCAGGCCCGCCAGCGCGCCGGCCCGCGTGGCGCCGCGCCAGAGGATCCCGCCCACCACCGCGGGCAGCACCTGGGCCACGCCGACGAAGGCGGTGAGCCCCATCGCGGCCAGGTTCGAGGTGCCGTCGGTGAAGGTGAGATAGAGAAAGCCGAGCCCGAGCAGCGCCGCGATCGTCACCCGCCGCGAGGTGAGGAGCAGTTCGCGGACATCGCCCGAGGCCGCGCGCCCCGTCATCATCGTCTTGAGCGCAAGTGGCGCCACCACGTGGTTCGACACCATGATGGACAGCGCGATCGAGGCCACGATCACCATCGAGGTCGCCGAGGAGAAGCCGCCGATGAAGGCCAGGAGCGCCAGCTCGTGCTGCTCGAACGCGAGCGGCAGGGCGATCACGAAGAGGTCGGGGTTCGACCCCTCCGGCAGCCAGGCCAGCCCCGCGATGGCGATGGGCAGCACGAAGAGGCTGATCAGGAACATGTAGAGCGGGAACATCCAGCTCGCCGTCAGCAGGTGACGCTCGTCGGTGTTCTCGACGACGGTGACGTGGAACTGGCGCGGCAGGCAGATCACCGCGGCACCCGCCAGCAGGATCATCGTGAACCAGCGCTCGGAGAACACCGTGTCGGGGTCGATCATCTCGGGCGGCATCCGGTCGAACACCGCCGCCACGCCGCCCGCCACGCCCCAGGTGGCAAAGGCACCGACGGCGAGCAGCGCGATCAGCTTGGTCACCGCCTCGAGCGCGATGGCCGCGACCACGCCGTTGTGCCGCTCGTTCGCGCTGATCGACCGCGTGCCGAACAGGATGGTGAAGGCCGCGAGCCCCGAGGCGACCCAGAACGCCGTCCGCGTCGCGTGGCTGGCGCCCGAGATCGCCTCGAAGCTGGTGGTGATCGAGCGGAGCTGGAGCGCGATATAGGGTGTCGTCGCGATTACCCCGATCGCCGTCACCACCACCGCCAGCGCCGGCGACTTGCCATAGCGCGACGAGACGAGGTCTGCGATCGAGGTGATCCGGTGCTCGCGCCCGATCCGCACCAGCTTGCGCAGCGTCCACCACCAGCCGATGAAGACCAGCGTGGGGCCGAGATAGATCGTCGCGAATTCCAGACCCGACCGCGCCGCCAGCCCGACCGCGCCATAGAACGTCCAGGCCGTGCAGTAGACCGAGAGCGAGAGCGTGTAGACCAGGGGCGACGAGAGCCACGATCCCCGCCGCACCCCGTGGCGGTCGGCCGAGAAGGCGACCAGGAAGAGCAGCAGCACATAGGCGAGCGCGACACCCAGCAGCAGGTCCTGGCTCAGCATCGCCCGCCCCTCAGCCGTGGCCGCCCGGCGGCGTGCCCGCGCCGCGCCCCGGTGCCTGGACCGGCGGGTGGATCACGCCCGGTCGGGGAGCAGGGCGGGCCTGCTCGCGCTCCAGCATCCGCCGCGCGACCAGCCAGGCCGCCAGGATCAGCAGTGCCCAGGCGCCGAAGACCATCGCGGCGATGACCGGCACGCCCAGCACCCGCCCCTCGATCGCGAAGGCCTGGGTCAGCGGGCTTGCCAGCAGCAGAAGCCCCGCCAGCGGCAGCGCCCGCGCCGCGTCGCGCGCGCGCCGTCGGTCGGTGTCCAGGGGCGCGGCGGCGGCGGTCGCGGGCGGGCTGGTGCGGGGCGTCGGGGCCCCGTGGGTGCCGCCCCCTGCGGCGTGTCCCGCCGGGGGCGGGGCGTTGCCGTGCGCGCTCACGGGCCGGCGCGCGTGGCCCCGGCCGGCGCATCCACGGGGGCCATGCCGGCGAGGCGGCGCACGGTCTCGACCACCTCGGCATTGGCGAAGGGCTTGGTGATGAAGTCCGAGGCGCCGAGGCGGAGCGCCGTCTCCCGGTCCTCGCGCTGGCCCTTGGCGGTCAGCATCACCACCGGCAGCGCGCGCGTGACCGGCTCGGCGCGGAGCCGGCGCAGCGCCTCGAACCCGTCGATTCCCGGCAGCATCACGTCCAGCAGCATCACCGCCGGCGGCATCGCCAGCGCCCTGCCGACCGCGCGCTCGCCATTGGGCTCCACCTCGACCGCAAAGCCGGCGCGGCCGAGCAGGAAGGTCAGCGAGGCGACGATGCTGGCCTCGTCCTCGGCCAGGAGGATACGGGGCGGCGTGTCGTTCATGGGTCGTTTCCTCCCCCGCGCCCCGGGGGCCGGACATGCCGGCACGACCCCTCCGGGCGGGTCCTGGGTCCGGTTGCGGGTACATTGCCCGTTCCGGCGCGTATCCGTGCACGATGACCCAGGACCCGCCCGGAGGGGTCGTGCCGGCATGTCCGGCCCCCGGGGCGCGGGGGAGGAAACGACCCAT
>JBCBPG010000100.1:0-9344 GCA_039820865.1 Pseudomonadota bacterium | reverse complement strand
TTCGCGCTCGTCCTCCTCGGCATGACCTGCATCGTCTCGGTCTCCTCGGGCTCGCTGGTCAAGGGGCTGCTTGCGGGCGCGATCGGCATCCTCCTCGCCTCGGTCGGCGGCGACCCGATCACCGGCCAGCCACGCTTCACCTTCGGCAACTGGCAGCTGATCTCTGGCTTCAACCTGCTGGCCGTCGTGATCGGGATCTTCGCGCTTTCCGAGGTCTTCATGCGCGTCGGCCGCAGGGTCGAGGCCGCGGGCGAACTGGCCAGCTTCCGTGGCATCGTGCTGCCCCGCTGGCGCGACTGGACAGGGCGCAAGAAGAACCTCGCCAAGTCGGTGCTGATCGGCAACGTCATCGGCGTGCTGCCGGGCACCGGCGCGGCCACCGCCGCCTTCATCTCCTATGCCGAGGGCAAGCGCTCCTCGCCCAACCGCGCGGGCTTCGGGCAGGGCGAGCCCGACGGCATCGTCTCCTCCGAGGCCGCCAACAACGCCGTCACCGGGGGGGCACTGGTGCCGACCATGGCGCTGGGCATCCCGGGCGACGCAATCACGGCCGTCATGCTGGCGACGCTGACGCTGCACGGCATCACGCCCGGTTTCCGGCTTATGGAGGACAACCCGACGCTGATCGCCGCGATCTTCGCGGGCTTCTTCGTCATCAACCTGCTGCTGCTGCCGCTCGGCCTGGCGCTCAGCCGGATCGCGGCGCCGATCCTGCGCATGCGCGAGGGCTACATGATGACGGGTGTCGTGCTGCTCTGTGGCGTGGGGATCTACTTCGTGCGCGGCAACCCGTTCGACCTGCTCGTCATGGGGCTCGCCGGCGTGCTCGGCTTCGTGCTCCGCCGCCAGGAGGTGCCGATGGCGCCGCTGGTGATCGGCATGGTGCTCGGCCCGACGCTGGAACTGACGCTTCGCCAGGGGCTGATCCTGACGCGCGGCGACATCACGGTCTTCGCCACCGGCCACCCGATCGCCGCCGGCCTCTTCGCCGTTACCGCCCTGGCCCTCCTGTTCCCCCTGGTCCGTGCAGCCCGCCGCCCCTCCGCCTGAAGACCCGCGGTCCGGGGAGAGCCCGCTGGCCACACCGGCAAGTACCCGGCCACCGCATCGCCGGACAGTCCCACGAACGGGCGACCCCAGCCCGACCCGCAACCGGAAGCCTCCGGAGCGGCACACTGCGTCGATCGGGGTTTTGTGGCGCACCCATCAGGATTCGAACCTGAGACCTCTGCCTTCGGAGGGCAGCGCTCTATCCAGCTGAGCTATGGGTGCCTGGGCGGGTCGATACACCGGGGGTGGGGCTTTCGCAATGGGGCCGTGAGGGGGGGGCGGGCGTCGGCCGGGTGGGTCAGAGGAGGCCCTGGGCACGAAAGCTGGTCTCGCTGGCACGGCCGATGACGACGTGGTCGTGCAGGACGAGGCCGACGGCGCGGGCGGCCGTCTCGACCTGGCCCGTCACCTCGATATCGGCGCGGCTGGGGCTGGGGTCGCCGGAGGGGTGGTTGTGCACGATGATCAGCGCGGAGGCGTCGAGCGCCAGTGCACGGCGGACGACCTCGCGCGGGTAGACGGGAACGTGATCGACGGTGCCCTCGCCCAGTGCCTCGTCGGCGATCAGCACGTTCTTGCGGTCGAGGAAGAGGACGCGGAACTGCTCGGTCCGCCGATGCGCCATGGCGGTGCGGCAGTAGTCGATCAGCGCGCTCCAGCCCGAGATCGCGGGGCGGCCGACGATGCGGGTGCGCGCGAGCCGTTCGGCCGCGGCGGTGACGACGCGCAGTTCGGCCGCCACCGCCGGGCCGATGCCGGACACCTCGACCAGCCGCTCCGGCGGGGCGGTCAGCGCGGCGGCCAGATCGCCGAAATGGGCAATCAGCGCCTTGGCGAGGGGTTTGACGTCGCGCCTGGGGATCGCGCGGAAGAGCACCAGCTCCAGCACCTCGTAATCGGCGAGTGCCGTGGGCCCGGCGGTCATGAGTTTCTCGCGCAGGCGCTCGCGATGGGCGTGGTAGTGGGGCACGGGCGCCACTGCAGGCCCTGCGCCGGCGCGCGCGGTGCGGGCCCGGCGCCCCTGGCCAGGTTCCGGCGCGGTGTCGCGGGGGGCGTTGGTCTGCGCCGCGGGGAGGTCGAGACCGGCGGCCGCGAAGAGGCCGGCTGCATCCGCCGCGCCCTTTGCCCCAGCTCCTGTCCCGGCACCGGCCCCAGCTCCTGTCCCGGCCTGGCCGTTCGCAGCGTCGCGCGCGGCGGCAGGGCCCTGGGCCAGCGCGGGGCGGCCGCCGGCGCATCGTCGTGATCGGGGGCCCCCGGACCCGGCCTTCTGCCCTGCCATTCGAGAGCCCCCGCAGGCTGCTTCCGCCGCGACGCACCTTGGCACCGACATGGTTTCCACAAGGTTGACCGCCGAGGCGGAAGGCGCCCTCTTGCCCTGCCGCCCGCGCCGGCTAGGCTGCCGCCGTCGCGGGCGGACGTGGCGAAACTGGTAGACGCAACGGACTTGAATGATGATTTGAGTGCGCCCGCGGAAACGCGGGACGTAGAACTGCTCAAATTCGGGGAACGCGTAGCGCGGGGGCATCCCGGCCGCCGCCGATCCCGAGCCAAGCCCCGGGCGCCCGGGGAAGGTGTAGAGACTAGACGGGCAGCGCCTAACGTCGGCCGTCCCCGCGGGGCACGGCAGGCCATGGCGAAGGGATAGTCCAGACTGGCAAACCCCGGGGGCCTCGGCCCATGCGGGGGCGGCGAAAGCCGTAGCGGTACGAAAATCCGTTTCCTTCGGGAGTGCGGGTTCGATCCCCGCCGTCCGCACCATTCTTCTCGAGGGCGTTCTCCCGGGCGGCGCACCCGCCTATCCTGGGGTCGGCGAGCAGGGATGGAGGGGACGATGGCGGACAGGCTTGCGCCGATCGGCGACGACGACTGGCCCGGGGCGGCGGCAGCGCTGAAGGACGGCTTTGCCGGGCAGCTCGACGTCTACCGGGTGATGGCGCACCACCCGGCGCTGCTGACGGCCTGGGCGCCGCTGCGTGAGCACGTGGTGCGGCAGAGCGCGCTGGGACCGGAGCGGAGCGAGGTGGTGATCCTGCGCACGGGTCACCGGCTGGGCTCGGCCTACGAGTGGGCGCATCACGTGGTGCGGGCGCGCAAGCTGGGCATGGCAGAGGCGCGGATCGCGAGCCTGCGCCGGGCGCCCGCCGACATGGTCGAGGATGACGCGCTGATCGCGACGGCGGTGGACGAGCTGGTCGACGCGCACGGGCTGAGCGGGCCGACGCGGGCGCGGGCGATGGCGGTGCTGGGGCCCGAGGGCGTGCTGGACCTGATCGCGACGGTCGGCTTCTACACGGTGCTGGGCGGCATCCTGAACAGTTTCGAGACCCCGGTGGACGCGGACGTGGCGGCGGCCCTTGAGGCGCATCCGCTCGAGGGGTGAGGCCGGTGCGTTCCACGCACCCTGCGGGTTTCGGTGCGTTCCACGCACCCTGCGGGCGTCGGTGCGTTCGGTGTCCCCTCCGCTCAGTCTTCGAGGGCGGCGGCGCGTAGCGTTTCGGGCGTGAGCGGCAGGCGGTTTGGGCGCAGGCCCGTGGCGGCGGCCAGGGCGTTGAGGATCGCGCCGAGGACCGGGCCGCAGGATACCTCGCCCGCGCCGAGAGAGGGCGCGTCGGGGACGTCGATGAGATGGGTCTCGATCGCCGGGATCTCGCTGAAGCGGATCACCGGGTAGCTGTCCCAGTCGGTCGAGGTCACGCCGTCGCGGTCCCAGGTGACGCGCTCGTGCAGCGCCCAGGAGGCGGCCTGGACGGCGCCGCCCTCGATCTGGGCGATCAGCCCGTCGCGGTCGACGATGCGCCCGGCCTCGGCGACCAGGACCAGGCGGCGGAGGCGGATCGTGGCGGTCTCGTCGACATCGAGGTCGGCCGAGGCGCCGACGCGGCCCGCCTTGTTCTTGTAGCGCGCGAAGCCGATGCCGCGGCCCTCGGCCGGGGGGCCCATGACCTTGGCGAGGCGATCGAGGACGGCGCGGTCGCGGGGGTCGTCCAGATGGGCGCGGCGGAAGGCGAGCGGGTCCTGGCCGCTGGTCTCGGCCATCATGTCCATGAGGCTTTCGATGGCACCGGTGTTGAGGGTGGCGCCGAGGGTGCGCAGCGCCGAGGTGCGCAGCGGCATGGCGGTGACGAGGGTCTTGGTCATGCGCCGCTCGCCGACCGCGTAGATCGGATCGAGATTGCGATGCATCCCGCCGTGGCGGTTCATGTTGGGCTCGCCGACATAGGGCGGGTGACTGCCGCGGAGGCGCGCGGAGATCAGTCGCCTGGGGCCGGCGGCGTCCGGGCCGGGGCGCGGGCGGCCGCGATGGGTGTCGCTGTAGGCGCGGGCCTCGAAGGCGGCGATGCGGCCGTCCTCGAGCCGTGCGGCCAGACGGGTGAGGGCGGCAGGGCCGTAGGGCTCCCAGGCGTGCTCCTCCTCGCGCGTCCACTTGAGCAGGACGGGCCTGCCCGGGATCGCGAGGGCGACCAGGGCCGCATCGAAGGCCGCGTCGTCGGCGCCGTTATGGCCGTAGCAGCCGGAGCCGGGGGCGTGGGTGATCTCGATCGCGTCCTCGGCCATGCCCAGTGCCTCGGCCATCGAGCTGCGGAGGGGGTAGATCCCCTGGCTGTGGGTGGTGATGGCGAGGCGGCCGTCCTTGAGCCGCGCCAGCGCGGCCGAAGGGGCCAGCGCCGCGTGCATCGTGTAGGGGCGGTGGAGCTCGACCCGGTGGGTGGCGTCCGCCAGCGGCTCGGGGATCGGGTCCTCGGTCGAGGGCTCGCCGCCGGGGCGGATGGCGAGGCGCCTGGCGGGGAGGGTGGTCAGCATCTCGGCGGCGTCGCCCTCGGCCAGGCCTTCGCCACCCCAGGTGCAGGCGCGCCCGAGCCGGGCGGCGGCGCGGATCGCCTGCCACTCGCCGGACGCGGCGACGGCGAGAAAGCGGTCCTCGATGACGACATGGATGCCGGCGTCGCGGAGGGCGGCGACGGTGGCCTCGTCGAGCGCCTCGAGGATCGCGCGCTCGTGCGGTGGGCGGACGGTGCGGGCGTGGAGCATGCCCTCGACGGCGAGGTCCTGGACGAAGACATGCGTGCCGCGGACCATCTCGGCCATGCCGAGCGGCGCGCCTGCGGCGGGCGGGCGGACGGGGCCCTGGCCGGGCGCCGCGCCGGGCTCGGCCTCGAGATCGGCCGGCAGGCGCGGCCACAGGTCGAGGAGGCGGAGGCTCCGGTTCGAGGCGGGGTCGTGGATGAGACCGTCTTCGAGGACGAGCGCCGTGGTGGCAAGCTCCTCGGCGGCGAGGACGACAAGCGCCTCGCGGGCGGCGATGGCGGCGGCGCGCACCGCGGCGCCGGACTGCTCGACCGAGAGCGAGCCGGAGGTGATGCCCTCGTCGGGGCTGTGGCCGGTCACGACCGGGGCGACGGTGACCTCGGCGGGTGCGAGGCCCAGTTCCTCTCCCGCGATGCGGGCGAGGGCGGTCGAGATCCGCTGGCCGAGATCGACCTTGCCGGTGGCGATGACGAGGCGCCCGCCCTCGACCGTCAGCCAGTCGGCGACCCTCATGCCGCACCCTCGGCCGCACCCCCGGCCGCGCGTTCGACCGCGCGGAGGATGCGGGGGTGCGAGCCGCAGCGGCAGAGATGGGGGTCGAGCGCCTCGACGATGGCGGCATGGTCCGGGGCGGGGTCGCGGCGGAGCAGCGCCGTGGCGGCGGTGACGAGGCCGGGGGTGCAGTAGCCGCACTGGGCGGCGGCCTCGGCGACGAAGGCGGCCTGGACGCGCGCGCCGACGGGGTCGTGCTCCAGCGCCTCGGGCGTGACGATGGCGCGACCTTCGAAGGCCGAGGCGGGCTCCATGCAGGTGAGCGCCGCCGCGCCGTCGACCAGCACCGCGCAGGCGCCGCACTGCTCGAGGCCGCAGCCGAGTTTCGCGCCCCTCAGCCCCAGCTCGTCGCGCAGGACGTAGAGGAGCGGCGTGTCGGGGTCTGAGGCGATCGTGCGCGCCGCCCCGTTGATGGTCAGCGTCAGGGTCACGCGGCGCTGTCCGTGGCCCCCTGGAAGGCGGCGGGGGGCACTTTCTCCCACACCACGTCGAGCGCGACATCGGCCGAGCGGAAGAGGTTCATGACCGGGCAGCGGTACTCGACATTGCGCTGGAGGCGGGCGAAGCGGTCGTCGGGCTCCTCGGTATGGACGCGGATGCGCATCCTCACCGACTGGAAGTAGGGCCGCACGCCCTGCACGCCGCGGCTGCCGCGCTGGTCGACGGTGCCGTCGGCCTCGATATCGACGGCGGTGTAGTTGAACCGCATCCCCTCGGCACAGCGGTTGATGATGACGCCCTCGCAGCCCAGCAGCGAGGAGAGGGTGAGCTCCAGCGGCGTCGGGCCGGTGTTCGAGTCCTTCTCGTCGGTCACCACGACATGGTCGCGGACCATCATGACGCTGCGGGTCGAGGCCTCGTTGCGGGCGGAGACGCGGCGGATGCCGATCAGCGCCTTGGTCGGGTCGACGGAGGGGGCCAGCAGGTCGTCGCTCATCCGTTGATCTCCACGATGTCCAGGCCGCGGACGCGGTCGATGACGTAGACCAGGCCGCGATCGTCGAGGGCGACGTCGTTGGACTGGGGCGCCGTGCCGTCGCCGGGGTCGGGCATGTAATGCGCGACCTCGACCGGGTTCAGCGGGTCGGCGAAGTCGACGACGCGCAGGCCCCCCGCGAACCAGGTGAAGTAGGCGCGCGTGGTGTCGAGACGCTCGTAGTACTGGTGCGCGCCGAAGCGGGCGCCGGGCTCGCCGACCCAGGGGGACGCGCGCTCGGAGAGGTCCCAGGCGGTGACGGCGGTGATGTTCTTGAGGTCGGTGACGTCCAGCACCCAGACGAAACCGTGCAGGCGCCCGGGCTTGTGGTCGTGCTCCTCGTCGATGGCGAGCGCGTAGCGCCTGCCGTCGATCAGCTGCTCGAAGGGCATGACGGTGTGGGTCGGCTCGGGGATCGCGGGGGGCCAGCGATAGCCGCCGAGGACCTTGGGGTTCGCGGGGTCCGAGGCGTCGAGGACGCGGAAGCCCGCATGCCAGACCGCGGCCCAGAGCTCGTTGCCGCAGCGCATCGCGTGGTGGAGGCGGTGGGAGTAGCCGGGCCATGTCGGCGTCTCGCCGCCGGCGAGATGCTGGCCGGCCATGTGCCAGCGGCTGACCTCGCGCGGGTCGGCCGGGTCGGCGAGCGCGTAGGTGACGAGGATGTTGCCGATATAGCCCGGCATCTCGGTCGAGATGTAGGCGTAGTCGGCGTCCATGTGGAAGCGGTGCACGCCGAAGCCGTGGGTGGCGACGTAGCGCAGCAGCCGCGGGTTCGCCTTGTCCGACACGTCCCAGACGCGGAAGCCGCCGTTGCGGTAGCCGCGGGCGCGGGCCTCGTCGAGGACGGGGATGTCCTCGGGCGTCACGCCGAGGCGGGCCGCCAGCGCCGCGTCGGTGGCCTCGACACCCAGCTCCTTGCGCAGCGCCGGCAGCCGGTCGCCCTTTCGCAGGAAATGGCGGCGGTCCATCTCGACATTGGTGATCATGATGTCGCCGACGACGCGGACCTTGTGGGTGTGGCTGTCGGGCGGCGGGTCGACATGGGCGACGACCCGGGGATTGGCGGGGTCACGGATGTCGATGATCGAGGTGCCGTGGGGCGGCTTCATGTGGCCGACATAGGCATAGTCGCCCTGGATCGTGACCTGACCGCCGCCGGGGATGTCGAGGCGGGCGACGCGGCGGGCGTTGCGCGCCAGCTCCCAGCGGACGGTCTTTTCGATCACGCCGCTCTCCATGGGTCCGTCAGGCATTGGTGGGGGCCTCCGCGCGGCTTCGGCGCCAGTCCTGCCAGAGCGGCACCATGATGGTCAGCACCAGCGCCACCCAGAGGACGTTGCCGATGTTGGACGAGAACAGGGTCGTGACATCCCCGCCCGCCTTCTGCAGCGAGAGCAGGAAGTAGCGCTCGAGCAGCGGGCCCAGGATCACGCCGATCAGGATGGCGGCGACGTGATAGCCGGTGCGCCGCGCGACATAGCCGATCAGCCCGAAGACCAGCGCGAGGTACATGTCGAACATGTACTCGCGCGGCACGAAGCCGCCGACCAGCGTGAAGGAGATGATGAGCGGCGCGAGGTAGATCGTGGGGATCGAGGTGACGTGGCTCATGTACCGGCTGAGCGGCAGGATGATCACCGTCATGAACAGGTAGGCCACGGCCATGGCCATGAACATGCCGTAGCCGACCTCGGGCGAGCGCTCGAACAGGCTCGGCCCGAAGGCCACGCCCTGGAACTGGAGGACCACCAGCATGATCGCCGCCGTCGCGCCGCCGGGAATGCCGAGGACCAGCAGCGGCACCAGCGTGCCGGAGGTGACGCCGTTGTTCGCGCTCTCGGGCGCGATCAGGCCCTCCGGATGGCCGGTGCCGTATTTCTCGGGCGTCTTCGAGAAGGTGCGCGACTGCTGGTAGGCGACGAAGCTGGCGATCGCCGCGCCCGCGCCCGGGATCACGCCGATCACCAGCCCGATGATCGAGGTCCAGACGATGTGCCACCAGCGCGCCAGCGCGATGTGCACGCCCTCGAAGGTCGCGGCCCATGAGGGCTCGGGCCGCTTGGCGCCATCCTCGTCGACGATCAGCCGGCGCTCGATCATCATGAAGGCCTCGGAGACGGCGAAGAGGCCGACCAGCGCCGGGATCAGCGGCACGCCGTCATAGAGCTCGAGATAGCCGAAGGTGCCGCGTGGGGTGGCGTAGACCACGTCCGCGCCGATCGAGCCGATCATCAGGCCGAAGAAGCCTGCGATCAGGCCCTTGAGCATGTCCTGCGCGGCGATCGAGGCGATGAGCGAGATGCCGAACAGCATCACCACGACCATCTCGACCGAGTGCATGTAGAAGCCGACGCGCGCGAGCAGCGGCATCGTGGCGAGCGCGATCAGCGTGGTCAGGAGCCCGCCGATGGAGGAGGCGACAAAGCTCATCGCCAGCGCCTGCTGTCCGCGGCCCTGGCGCGTCATGGGATAGCCGTCGAGCGGCGTGGCGGCGGCGCCCGCGGTGCCGGGGATGTTGACCAGGATCGCGGGCATGCCTGCGCCCATCCGCGCCGAGCAGTAGAGCGTGACCATGAAGACGATGCCCGTCTGCAGGTCCATCGCCAGCGTCAGCGGCAGCAGGATGATGATGGTGTTCGCAGCCGAGAAGCCGGGGATGCCGCCCACGATCATGCCGAGGAAGATCGTCGGGATCATCACCCACCAGTAGCCCATCGTGTCGATGAAGGCGTTCCAGAGG
>JBCBPG010000099.1:0-9352 GCA_039820865.1 Pseudomonadota bacterium | reverse complement strand
TCTCGATCACCTTCTGGCTATGGGTCATGGGCGGCGCGAGCCTCTGATCAGTCCGCCGCAGGGCCCTGCCCACCCACGTCAGGATACAGCCAGAATCCTGAACATAAGCGGAACGCGTCAGTCCTTCGACAGGACGCTCTCCCCGGGGCGGGGTGCACGACGTCGCCGTCGTTGCGACGCCGCCTCGGGGCAGCGGGTGGGCGATGCAGGGGCCGCGCGAGCGGTCCCTGCGGGGGCACCCGCGGCCCCGGACCGTCAGCCCGCGACGACGGCGCGGAATTGGGAGGCGGCGACGGCGAGCTTGGAGACCGTGAGCGCGTCGCCCGCCTTGAGCTCGCCGACCAGCTGGTCGGCGCGGCGCGCCTCCTCGACCTTGGCGGCGGTCCAGGCATCGACGGCCGGGCGGCCGGCACTGCCGCCCTCGCCGGAGAGCTTGAGCGCGGCGGCCGCGATCTGGCACTGCTGGGCGCGGAGATCGCCGATCAGGCGGCCGACGGCCAGCTGCTCCCAGTGGTCGATCGCGTCGAGCGCACGCGCCTCTGAGCGCAGCCAGTCGAGCCCGAAGCGCGCGCCCACGGCGAAATAGGTCTCGGCCACCGCCGCCACGTCGCGCCCCTGCGCCGCCGCGACGTCGACCACGTCAAGCACGCCGCCGAGATACTCGAGCGAGGCAATGCGGCGGGCGAGATCCTCGGGCACGCCCTCCTGGCCGAGCTCGGCGACCTCGCCTTCGAGACGGCCCTTGAGAAAGTCGGTCAGCATGGCGTCGATCCCGCCGGCGATGGCGGTCATTCCCGGGCGGTAGCGGTCGATCAGCGCGCCCGCCTCCATCTCGGCCGGGCGCGTCAGCACACAGCTCATCTGCCCCGCGATCGCGCGCGCGAGCCGCAGGTGCATCTCGGTCTGCAGCACCGCCGAGACCTTGTTGTCGAGCGCGTCGATCCCGGCGGTGAGACGGTCGGCCTCCAGGATCTCGCGCGCCACCACGAAGGCCTCGACGATCTCGCCGACGCTCGACCCCGTCTCCTCGCGCATGCGGTTGACCAGGCTGAGGCCGCCCTCGTTGACGACCATGTTGGCCACCACCGTCGCGATGATCTCGCGACGGAGGCGATGGGTCGCGATCGCATCGGGGAAGCGGGTGGCCAGCGCCTCGGGGAAGTAGCCCGTCAGCCAGCGCTCGAGATACGGATCGTCGGGCAGCCGGGTCTCGATCAGCGCGTCGAACAGGGTGAGCTTGGCATAGGCCAGCAGGACCGCGATCTCGGGGCGCGCCAGGCCCTCGCCCGCCGCCCGCCGCTCGGCGATCTCCTCGTCGTCCGGCAACAGCTCGACCGCGCGGTTCAGGAGCCCGTCCGCCTCCAGCCGGCGCATCAGCCGCAGGTGGTCCTCGAACCGGTGCACCGCGTTGGTCTCGGCCATCGTGATGGCGTTTGTCTGGGTGTAGTTGGTCGCCAGCACCAGCTCGGCCACCCGGTCCGTCATCTCGGCCAGCAGCGTGTTGCGCTGCTTCTCGGTCATGTCGCCGGCCTGCACGACAGCGCCGAGGGCGATCTTGATGTTGACCTCGTGGTCCGAGCAGTCGACGCCGGCCGAGTTGTCGACCGCGTCGGTGTTGATCTTGACGCCGAGGCGCGAGAGCGCGATGCGCCCGCGCTGGGTGACGCCGAGGTTCGCGCCCTCGCCCACGACGCGGGCGCCGAGATCGCCGGCATCGACGCGGATCGCGTCGTTGGCCCGGTCGCCGACATCGGCGGCCGTCTCGTCGGGCGCCTTGATGTAGGTGCCGATCCCGCCGAACCAGACGAGGTCGCAGCGGCTCTTGAGAAGCGCGTTGATCAGCGTGTTCGGGGCCACCTGGCTCTCGGTCAGGCCCGTCAGCGCCTGGATCTCGGGCGTCAGGCTGACCGACTTGGCCGAGCGCGGGAAGACGCCGCCGCCGGCCGAGATCAGGGACGTGTCATAGTCCTGCCAGCTCGACCGGCCCATCTCGAACAGGCGCTTGCGCTCGACGAAGGTGGCGGCCGGATCGGGGTCGGGATCGATGAAGATGTCGCGGTGGTCGAAGGCGGCCAGCAGCCGGATCTGGTCCGACAGCAGCATGCCGTTGCCGAAGACGTCGCCCGACATGTCGCCGCAGCCGATCACGGTGAAGGGCTGGGTCTGGGTGTCGTGGCCGAACTCGCGGAAGTGGCGCTTGACCGCCTCCCAGCCGCCGCGCGCGGTGATGCCCATGCCCTTGTGGTCGTAGCCGTTGGAGCCGCCCGAGGCGAAGGCATCGTCGAGCCAGAAGCCGTAGTCGCGGGCCAGCGCGTTGGCGATGTCGGAGAAGGTCGCCGTGCCCTTGTCGGCCGCGACGACCAGGTAGGGATCGTCGCTGTCATGGCGCACCACGTCGCTCGGCGGCACCACGGCGCCATCGACCAGGTTGTCGGTGATGTCGAGCAGGCCCGACAGGAAGGTGCGATAGCAGCGGATCGCCTCGGCCTGCACCGCCTCGCGCGTGCCGCCCACGGGCAGCTTCTTGGGCAGGAACCCGCCCTTGGATCCCACGGGCACGATGACGGCGTTCTTGACCTGCTGGGCCTTCACCAGCCCCAGGATCTCGGTCCGGTAGTCCTCCTTGCGGTCCGACCAGCGCAGGCCGCCGCGCGCGACGGGGCCACCACGCAGGTGCACGCCCTCGACCCAGGGGGCGTAGACGAAGATCTCGCGCCACGGCCGCGGCAGCGGCAGGTCGTCGAGCGCCGCGCAGTCGAACTTGAACGAGACATAGTCCTTCACCCGCCCGTCCGCGTCCTTCTGGAAGGCGTTGGTGCGCAGCGTCGAGAGCACCGCGTTCAGGAAGCGGCGCAGGATCCGGTCGACATCGAGGCTCGGCACCGCGTCGAGCGCCGCCTCGATCTCGGCCGTCAGGCGCGAGGTCTCGACATCGCGGGCCACCACGTCGAGGCCGGTCGAGGGGTCGAAGCGCGCCATGAAGAGGTCGATCAGCGCCCGCGCGATGGCCGGGTTCTCGGCCAGCGCGTCCTCCATGTAGTCGACCGAGTAGGGGATCCTGGCCTGGCGGAGAAAGCGCGAATAGGCGCGCAGCACGTCGACCGCGCCATGGTCGAGCCCCGCGACCAGCACCAGCCGGTTCATCGGGTCGTCGTCCACGCTGCCGCCCCAGGCGGCGGCGAAGGCGTCCTCCAGCTTGGCGCGCAGCTGCGTCAGGTCGATCGTCTCGCCCGAGCGCGAGCTCATCTCGAAGTCGTGGATCCAGTGGTTGACGCCCTCGACCTTCAGCTTGTGCGGCTGCTCGGCCATCACCTTGAGGCCCATGTGCTCCAGCACCGGCAGGCAGTCGCTCAGCGGCACGGCCTTGCGGTAGTGGAACATCTTGAAGCGCACGACCGTCTCGGCGTCCTCGAGCCGGCGATAGAAGTGGAGGGCGAGCGGGTTCTCCGCCCCGATGCCGTCCAGCTTGGCGATGTCGCCCAGCGCCGTGGCGATCGAGCTGTTCTCGCGATAGGCCGCGCGGAAGGTCACGCCCCAGCGGCGGTAGAGGCGATGGCCCTCGTGCTCGCCATGGCGTTCGACCAGCGCGTCGCGCAGCCGGTCGTGCCACGAGCGCGTCACCTCGACCACCTGGCGCTCGACGCGGTCGAGGTCGAAGCTGGCGGGCATCCCCTCGGTCAGCGCGACGACGAAATGGACCCGCGCCAGCGCCTCCATGTCGAAGGAGGGCTCCCAGGAGGCCACGCGCCCCTTCACGGCGGCGCAGAGGATGTCGCCGAGGCGCACGCGAAGCTCGGTGCGATAGCGGTCGCGCGGCACGTAGACGAGGCAGGACAGGAACCGTCCGAAGCGGTCGGGCCGCACGAAGAGCCGCGTGCGCGGGCGGGTGACCAGCTGCAGCACGCCGCGGGCATTGGCATAGAGTTGCTCGTCGGTCGACTGGAACAGCTCGTCGCGCGGGTACTTCTCCAGCACGTTGTCCAGCGCCTTGGCATCGTGGCTGGCCGGCGCGAAGCCTGCCCGCGCGATCACCCGGCCGACCTTCTCGCGCAAGAGCGGGATCGTCTGCGGCAGGCGGTTGTAGGCGGCCGAGGTGAAGAGCCCGGCAAAGACCCGCTCGGTCAGGATCGAGCCGTCGGCCGCGTACTCCGCCACCGCGATCACGTCGAAATGGCTGCCGCGATGGACGGTCGAGCGGCGGTTGGCCTTGAGGATCAGGACCGGGTCGCGCTCGGCCCGCATCTCGGCCATCTCGGCGGTCCAGTGCGCCGTGTTGCCCTGCCGGTCGCGCATCACGGTATAGTCGATGTCGCGCATGAGCCCCAGGCCGGTGTCCTCGACGGGCATGGGGTGGCCCTCGGAATCGGCACGGAACGAGCGGCAGCCGAGGAAGGTGAAGTGGTTGTCGCCGAGCCACTGCAGGAAGGCGACCGCCTCGCCCACGCTGTCGCCGAGGCTGTCGGGCGCCGTCTGCTCCAGCGCCTCGCCCGCCGCCGCCAGCTCGGCCAGCATCGCCCGCCAGTCGACCACCGCGGCGCGGACATCGGCCAGCATCGCGTGCACCGCGGCCTCGAGATCGGCCAGCCCCTCGGCCGTGCCGATCTGGTCGACCTGCAGCTGCATCAGGCTCTCGGTCACCGTCTCGCCGGCGGCGTCGCGCGCGCCCAGGGCGTCGCGCGTGACCGCCATCACCGGGTGGATCAGCGCGTGGATGCCGAGGCCGCGCTCGTTCAGGAGCACCGTCATGCTGTCCACCAGGAACGGCATGTCGTCGTTCACCACCTCGATGATCGAGTGGCGCGAGGACCAGCCGTGTTCGGCCTGGGCGGGGTTGTAGACGCGGGCCTTGGCCACGCCCGGCTGGCGGACGCGCGCGAACTGCCAGAGCGCCAGCGCCGCGCCGTAGATCTCCTCGGCATCGAGGGCCACGATCTCGTCCGGCGCGGCCGAGGCGATGAAGCGGTCAAGCGCCGGGCCGAAGGCCGCCATCAGCGCGTCGTCGAGCCGCTCCTCGGCCAACCGGCGCACCGCGGCGACCCGGTTCTCCCAGCTCTCGTCGGTGGCGATCAGCATGGCATGTCCTCCCGTCGCTGGTCCGCGCTTGCCGGGCAGGCCCCTGCCGGGCCGCCGCACGCGGTTTCCGCTGCGCGGGAGCATGCCCCGTTACCGCCCGAGACGAAAGTCACCTTCCTATGGCACCGGCCCATGGCCCCTTCCTATGGCACCGGCCCATGGCCCCTTCCTATGGCACCGGCCCATGGCACCGGTCGCGGGAGTTGGCCGGTCCTGCGCGCGATCGGGCAGCGCGTGTTCGTGCCGGAACGGGATTCTGGCGGCCATCGCGGTAAAAGAAGTTGTAAGCGCCGCGCGGTCGGGCGAACTGATTGCCAGAACGTTACCGGGTGCGCGCCAGAAGGCAGCCGCGGCGCGTCGGGGCCCAGCCCCGGCGTCGCACGCCCGGCGATCCCGCTCCCGGAGTGTCCCATGATCCACGCGATCCGCCGCATGGCGCGCGCGCTGTCGCGCCGAGCGTGCAGCAACCCCGCCCTCCCGCCCGCCGCCCGCCGGCCCCGGCCGCTTGCCGCCGGCTGTGCCGCGCGATGCATGGCGCGCGCGCTCGGCCAGCGCGTGTCGGCCGGCCCGGGCGCCCTCGCCGTCACGCTGGCCCTGGCGCTCGCGCCGGCGCCCGGCACCGCCCTGGCCGCGACGCTGAATGTCGAGGTTGCGGGACAGCTGGACGCCCGCGCGTTCGGCGCCGGCGCGGCGGAGGACTTCCTCCTGCGCCTCGCCATCGACGACGATCGCCCGGGCGCCGAGATCGACGGCAACATCACCGCGACCGAGATCCGGTTCCTCGACATCGTCGCGACCCCCGCGCTGGAGGGCCAGGTGCTGGGCCCGCCCGACGCGCCGCGCGTCTCGGCCAGCGATCCGGCGCTCGCCTTCGGGCCCGCGTCGCCCGGGCCCTTCGCCGGCTACGCGCTCGAGGGGCTGTTCTTCCTGCCCGACGGCAACGGCGGCACGGCGGACAGCGTCGCGGGTCGGCTGGTGCTCGACTTCATCGACATCGGGCTGTCGCGCCTGCGTCTCGACCAGCAGGTGACGCTGGCGATCACGCTGGCCGACCCGGTCGCCCCGGCGGCGTCCTTCGGCGCGCTGGCACCCGTCACCGCGGCGGCGACCCCGGTGCCGCTGCCGGCAAGCGGTGTCCTGCTGGCCGGGGCCGCGATGCTGCTGGGTCTCACCCGTCTGCGCCGGGGCGGCGCCCGGCGCTCCAGCGCTCGATCCCCTGCGCGCTCCGATCGACCGCCGCATAGAGCGCCAGCGTGAAGACGGCGAGCACCAGCAGGCAGGCGAACATCAGGTCGATCTTCGAGCGCCCGTTCGCCAGCAGCATCAGGTAGCCGAGCCCGCCATAGGCACCGCCCACCCACTCGCCGATCACCGCGCCCACGGGAGCATAGACGGTGGCGAGGCGCAGGCCCGAGGCGAAGGCCGGCAGCCCCGCCGGCACCCGCAGCACCCAGAGCGTGCGCCGGTCCGACGCGCCCATCACGCGGGCCAGGTCGACCAGCCCCGGATCGGTCCGCCTCAGCCCGTCATAAAAGGCCGAGGTGACGGGGAAATAGATGATCAGCACGGCCATCGCGATCTTGGACGCGACGCCGAAGCCGAACCAGAGCACCAGGATCGGGGCCAGCGCGAAGAACGGGATCGCCTGGCTGAACACCAGCACCGGCATCGCCAGCGACGCCACCCGCGGCGCCGCCGCCAGCCCCAGCGCCGTCGCGCCGCCCAGCAGGGTGCCGAGCGCAAGGCCCGCCAGCACCTCGCCCATCGTGATCACCGCGTTCTCGGCGATCAGCGCTCGGTCGGACCACAGCACCGCTGCCACCCGGTCGGGCCCCGGCAGCAGGAAAGGGCTGATCCCGCTCGCCCAGACCCCCGCCTGCCAGAGCGCGATCACCGCCACCGCGATACCCGCCAGGATCGCCGCCCGCCGGATACCCCCGGGGCCCGCCGCCTCGCCTGTCGTGGCGTCCGACCGGCTCATCCAGCGCGCCCCCCGGTGTCGGGCGCCGGGCGCGGCCGACAGAGCGCCGACCAGAGCGCGGCCTGCGCCGCCTGCACGCCCGGCTCGACCGGGTCGCGCAGCGGCGGGCCGGGCGGCGCGACGGGCGCCGCCTCGATCCCCCGCTCGGTCATCAGCCAGACGGCATGGCCGAGACGCGCCGCCTCGCCCGGATCATGCGTGACCAGCACCACCGTGCGCCCCGCCAGCGCGCGGAAGGCCAGCGCCTGCATCTCGGCGCGCGTGCGCGCATCGAGCGCCGAGAAGGGCTCATCGAGCAGCACCACGGGGCGATCCTCCATCAGCGTGCGCGCCAGTGCCACCCGCTGGCGCTGCCCGCCCGAAAGCTCCGAGGCGCGCGCATCCTCGCGCCCCGCCAGCCCGACCTCGGCGATCAGCGCGCGTGCCCGGTCGCGATCGGCCCGCTCGCCGCGCAGCCGCGCGCCGAGCGTCACGTTGCCGAGGATGTCGAGCCAGGGCGCCAGCAGGTCGGACTGGCCCATCCAGGCGACCCGACCCACGAGGGCCTCGCCATCGGAGGCGGCGATGGACCCGTCCAGCCATCCGCCCGCCGGCAGGCCGGCGATCAGCCGCAACAGGCTCGACTTGCCGACGCCCGAGGGGCCGAGCAGCACCGTCCACCGCCCCGCGGGCAGCTCGAGCGCCAGCGGCCCCACCGACCAGTCGCCCGGGAAGACCAGCCGCCCCTCGACCGCGATCCCCGGCGGGCCCGCCGCCGGGGCACCCGTGGCCGGCCGGCTGTCCGCCCCGACCGACCCGACCGTCCCGGCCGCCCCGACTGCCCCGATCGCGCCGGCCGCGCCGGCCGCGCCGTGGCTCACCGGTCGTGGACCTGCACGGCGAGGCGCGAGACCGGCGCGGGCTTGCCCGTGAGCCCCCGCTCGGCCAGGAAGGCGCCGAGGCGGGCATAGCGCCCCGCGTCGAAGGCGGCCGGGCGCAGCGCCAGGCGCGGCAGCGTGTCGACCCAGGCCTTCGCGTTCAGCGCATCGTCCAGCGCACTGTCGGTGGCCTTGAAGGTCTCCCAGCTCTCATCGGGGTGGTTGATGATGTACATCGTCGCCCGCTCGACCGCTTCGAGGAAGCGGGCCACGGCCTCGCGGTCCACCGTCTCGGCATGGGCGACGTAGATCAGCTCGTCATGGGCGGGCAGCCCCTCCTCCTCGATGTAGAAGCAGCGCCCCTCCTCGCCCTCGATCTCGAGCTGGTTGAGCTCGAAGTTGCGGTAGGCGCCGATCACGGCATCGACCTGGCCGGTCATCAGCGCGGGCGAGAGCGAGAAGTTGACGTTGACGAGGTCGACCGCGTCCATCGCCACGCCATGCTCGGCCAGGATCGCGCCCAGCAGCGCCTCCTCGACGCCGGGGACCGAGTAGCCGATGGTCTTGCCCGCGAGGTCCGCCGGGCTCTCGATCCCGCTGTCGGCCATCACCAGCAGGCAGTTGAGGGGCGTGGCGACCAGCGTGCCGACCCAGGCGACGGGCAGGCCCTCGTCGACCTGGAGGTGAAGCTGGATCTGGTAGCTGACGGCGAGGTCGGCCTGGCCGGCCGCGACGAGGCGCGGGGGCGCGGCCGGATCGGCCGGCTGGATCACCTCGACCTCCAGCCCGGCCTCGGCGAAGTAGCCGAGCTCCTCGGCCATCACGATCGGCGCATGGTCGGGGTTGAGGTACCAGTCGAGCAGGAGGCGGAGCTTGGTCGGCTCCTCGGCGCCTGCGGGCAGGGCCGCGAGGGCGAGGGTGGCGGCCGCGAGAAGCGCGGCGGGCCGTGCGCCGGTCGCGCCCCGCCAGAGACGGGGGCGGGCGGGGGTGTCAGTCTCTGTCGTCATCGAACGTCTCCTCGAGCGAGCGCCATGCGTCGCCCGGGGCGTCGGTCGGAGGGAAGGCACGGGTCCGGGCGCGCGGCACATGGCCGACCGCCCCTCTGCTCCCTACGCCGGCATCACCCGGGTCAGGTTCCAAGGGTCGCATCACCGCGCCACCGGCGCCGTCAGCCTCTCAGCCCCCAAGGCGGGGCTCCCCTGCGATGGCGCGACCGTTGCGCGTCGCGCGCCAGCCGTCAAGCGGGCGGCGAACACGGGGTGACGGCAAAGCGCCGCGCGGGCCGCGACGCCCGCCGCCCCGGCCCGCGCCCCGCCCGCCCACCCGCTTGGGCCGGGGCGGCGGGCCGGGGCAGCGATCCGGGGCGGCGATCCGGGGCGGCGATCCGGGGCGGCGATCCGGGGCGGCGATCCGGGGCGGCGATCCGGGGCGGCGATCCGCG
>JBCBPG010000098.1:0-9359 GCA_039820865.1 Pseudomonadota bacterium | reverse complement strand
CGGCAGCTTGGTCGCCGCGTCGCCGACCGCGAGATCGAGGGCGCCATCGTCGAGGTCGCAGTCCAGGGTGGCACCGTCCAGGGTCGTCGCCCGGAGATCGGCACCGGCGCAGCGCGCATCGACGATGCTCGCCCCGCTCAGCACCGCGCCGCGCATGTCGGCGCCGGTGAGATCGACGCCGCGCAGCGTCGCGCCCGTCAGGTTGACGCCGCGCATGTCGGTCTGCCGCAGGTCAGTGCCGCGGAGTATGGCGCCCCGCATGTCGGCGCCCGGCAGGCGCGCCTTGTGGAGGGTCGATCCGCTGAGATCGGCACGCTGCAGCACCGCCCCCTCGAGCCCCGCATCCACCAGCGACGCATCGACCAGCGTGGCGCGCCAGAGGATCGTGCCCTGCATCTGCGCGATCCAGAACCGGGCGCCGTGGAAGCTGGTGCGCCGCAGATCGGCGCCCTGCAGCCGCGCGCGCCGGAAGTCGGCGCCATCGGCGCGGCCCCAGTTCACATGGGCGCCGGCCAGGAAGACGCCGGCGGCACGCGCGCAGCGCAGATCGCGCGTACGCAGCCACGGTGCGGCCATGCTGGTGATCCGCGCCAGGAAGCGCTGGTGCGACTCGTCGCGCAGCATCGCCGTCTGGCGCGCGTCGAGCGGGCGGTCGCGCGGAATGCCCTCGCGGCTGCGCCACTCGGCCTCGAAATCCTCCTGCCAGAGAGGCCATGGCTTCCAGTCCCGCTCGCGCCGCGTCAAGTCGGTGTCGCGCAGGTCGGCGACGGCCAGGTGGCGCATCGTGTCGACCGTGGCCGGCCCGGCGTCGCGGTTGATCCGCCGTGCCTCGAGCAGCTGCGGGCCCGGCTTGCCGCACCGCATCTGCCGTGCCGCTGTCTGGGCGGCACCGTCGCCGGCTGCATCCGCGGACGGCGCCGGCGGCAGGAGGCCACCCTCGACGCGCTCCCAGCTGACCAGCGCCACGACGAGGGACAGGAGCACCGCGGCGGAGACCGGCACGATGCCGAGGCGATGCCCGCGCACCCGGTCCTGGCCGGCCAGCAGCCGGGAGGCGACGACGAGCGTGCGCATGCCGAGAACGGTGGCGGCGATCAGGCAGAAGCCGATCCAGGCCGAGAGCTCGATCGTGTGGCGCGTATGGCTGAACCACCAGAGCGCCCCCAGGGCCACCGGCGCCGCGATCCAGGAGATCGCGATGCTGACGAGCGCGCCGATCGAGGCGAGCGCCCGGGGCGGGCTGGACCCGTCGTCGCGACAGCGCCGGCGCCACCAGAGCGCGGCGTGGCTGAGCATCCAGGGATAGACGTGGTTGTCGATGGGCGGTGCGTCCGGCGGCTGCGGCGTCTCGGCCAGCAGGTCCCAGAGAGGCACGAGCTGCAGGTGGAAATAGGTGTGCACGGCCAGCAGGATCAGCGGTGCGGCGACGAAGAAGGCGACCGTCGGTACCGCGAGATCGATCAGCGGCAGCTGGGTCTCGACCCCGGCGGCGAAGAAATGCGCGTCCTCGTGCGCCATCAGCACGACGCCGATGAAGCCGAGCAGGGCGAGCAGACCGAACCAGGTGGTGCGGGCGTTCTGGCTGATCTCGCCGATCTGGGCGATCGCGGCGTCGAAGTCCTCCCTGCGCATCGCGACGGTGCCGTCTGTCGCCTCCTTCCGAGCGTCCTGCATCATGTCGAGCGCATCCCGTTCCCGAGCCAGACCGCGAGCTTAGCCCCGGTCCGCGGGGAAAGCATCCGGCCTGCCGGCGGCGAAGGCGGCGATGCCCGGGCGATGGTGCGGCGGCTCATGCGAACGTGCCGTGCACCGACCAGTCGGGGCGGGCGGCGGCGGGGGTGTGGAAGAGCCAGAGGCGCGGCCCCTCGGCCGTGGCGACGCGCCAGTAGTCGCGCGGGCCCGTCGTCCAGGCCGGGTCGTCCCACCACCATTCGGGCGCGATCCGCTCCGGCCCCTCGGCCGCCAGCACGGTGAGCCTGCGGCCGCGCCAGCGGAAGCGGTGCGGCGGGCGGGCGCGCGGGCCGGTCGCCGCGCCGTTGGCCGGACGGGGAGCTGCAGGAGCGCCGTTCGGGACGTCGTGCGGGTTGGCGGTGACGCCTGCGCCGGGCGGGCCGGCCGGGGCCGGGTCCGGGTCAGGGTCAGGGGCCGGGGCCGGGGCCCGGGCCGCGAGGGCCAGCGGCATGACCGGCTCGGGCGGGAACAGGACCAGCGGGCGGACGGGGCCGTGGCCGCCGCGCGCGGCCGACCAGTCGCCGGGCTCGGCATGGCCGGCCGAGGCGACCAGGAAGGCACGCTCGGGGATGTGGCTCTCGGCCGGCAGGAAGCGGGTGACGTTCTCGAAGCCGATGCGGTTGGCGATGCGGGTGACGAGATCGGCCAGCCGCTCGGCCTCGCGCGCGCGGGCATGGGCGGCCGAGGCGGGCGAGGCGCGGGGGACGGCGCGCGCCTCGCCATCCGTCGGACGGGCGCCGTAGGCGGCAGCCGCAGGCGCCATGGCGGGGGCGGCCTGCATGGGGTTGAGCGGCTCGGTCTCGGGCGCGGCGAGGCGGAGGGCGTCGATGCCGTAGCCCGCCTCGATCGCGTCCACCTTGGGCTCGAACAGGGCGCGCAGGCGCATCGGGTCGCGCATCGGCCGCGCGAGGCGGATGGTGGCGGTCTGGTCCGCACCGTCGACCCGCCGCGCCGTCAGCGTCAGGGCGCGCGCGCCCCGCCCCTCGGCCTCGAGCCTGGCGCAGAGGCGCTCCAGCAGCCGGTCGAGGCCCGCGACCACGTCCGCCGTCAGCCCGATCGGCTCGGCCAGCGTGAGGCGGGTGGCGAAATGGGGCGCGGCGCGGGTGGGCGCGACGGGCTCGGGCTCCAGCCCCAGCGCCTGGTCGAGCCGGCGGATCACCTCGAGCCCGAAGCGGCGGGCAAGCTGGCCGCGCGGCAGGCCCGCGATGTCGCCGATGCGCGTGAGGCCGACCGCCTCCAGCCCCTCGACCGTTGCGCGGTCGAGGCGGAGGGCGGCGGGGCCAAGCCCGGCCAGCGCCTCGCGCGCGCGGCCTGGGGCGACGATACGCGTCCGCGTGCCCGCGCCGTGATGGGCCAGCGCCCAGGCGGCACCGCGGCTGTCGGCCATCGCGGCGGTGGCGGTGAGGCCGAGCGCCTCGAGCCCCGCGACCACGGCCTCCAGCATCGCGCCCTCGCCGCCGAAGAGATGCGTGGCGCCGGTGGCGTCGATCACCAGCGCGCCGGCCTCGGCGAGAGCGCCGCCATGGCGCTGCCGGCGGGCGGCGACGCGGCGCTCGACCGGGGCCCGGCCATCGCCGGCGGTGGTGGCGGGGGCGGCCGGGGCAGGCAGCGCCACCAGCCCCCGGTCGCGGCCCACGATGGGCGAGAAGCGTGCCGCCCATCGCTCAAGCGCGCGCCAGAAGAGGGCGAGGCGTTCGGGCTCGGCCGCGCGGGTGGCGAGATCGGGGACCAGCGCGCGCGCATCCGCCAGCCCCATGCCGGGCGCGATGCCGGCGGCGGTGGCGGCCAGGTTGGTCGAGGCGACGCGGAGCGCACCGCCCATCGGGTGGGCCAGCGCGAAGGGGGCGGCGAGCCCGGTCAGGCCCTCGGCACGCAGCCGGTGCTCGGCCGCGAGATGGGGCAGGGCTGCGACGATGATACGGCGGGGCATCGTGGTGACGGGCGCCCTTGCGGTGGCAGGACGGGGCGCGGGCACAGCGGCAGGCATCCTCGCCCGGCCGCCCGGACCTTGCCGGGTCATGCCGGCGCGCCCGGCGCCGGCCCGGTCACTGGTCTGGTCACTGGCCCGGTCACTGGCCCGGTCACTGGCCCGATCTCCGGCCCGATCTCCGGTCTGGTCCCCTGTCATGCGCCAATCCCGAGACCCTCCCGCAGGGACGACCAGATGGTCCGCGGCCAGGTCGGGGCGAGCCCGGAGCGTGGCGTCTGCCGTCCGCACAGGGGCGCCGCGCGATGCCGGATCCATGGCGCCGACGGGGTCATGCGCGATGCCCGGCGACCGGGCGGGCGACGGGCGGCCCGCGCGCGACGATGCGGGCGGGGCCGCCAGGGGCGCCGCCGGGGGTGCGACCGGGGGCGCTGCCGGTGGCGCTGCCGGTGGCGATAGGAGAAGGCTGGACATGGAGGCGTGCCCTCAGCCCGCGGGCCGGCGCCTGGCGGGTGGAACAGAGCTCACGGGCGCCGCCATGCCGGTCCGGGCGTGAGCCGCCGGGCGGAGCGCGGCGACCGCGGCATCCTGGCCCGCGTCCGTCCCCGGTCGCCGGGCGGTGCCGTCGGCCAGCACCACCTGCCAGGCACCGAGGGGGCCGCGCCTGTTCTTGACGAGCTCCCAGTGCTGCAGCGCGCCCGGCGGCAGCGACGACCCCTGGCCGGTGGCGCGGGGGTGGGCGACGGGGCTGCAGTGCCAGCGCGTCTCGGCCGCGTTGGTGGCGAGGCGGTGTTCGGGCACCAGGCAGAGGCCACGCCCGCCACCGGTGCCGGCCGCGAGCTGCAGGCGCCGGCTCTGCGTGAGGTCGGGCGCGGCCTCGAGCTCGGCGACGACGAGGGGGACGGCGCCCGAGCGCAGCGCCTCCTCCGCCACCTGGAGCGCCGCGATCAGGCCGCTCGGCCGCGCCAGCACCAGCCGCGCGGGGTCGAGCAGGGGGGCGAGGCCTGCGGGACAGAAGGTCTCGGCCAGGCGGGCGTCGAGGATCCAGAGCACGGTGCCCCCCGGACCGCCGGCCTCGCCGGTGCCCCCCGGACCGCCGGCCTCGCCGGTGCCGCCCGGACCGCCGGCCTCGCCGGTGCCGCCCGCCGCACCGGCCAGCGCGGCGGCGAAGGCACGCCTGCCGGGGCCGGTCGCCTCGTGCACCCGGCCCGGGGCAAGCGCGGCGAGGCCGGAGGGGACGGGCAGGGCCTCGCCCCCGTTCCCGCCCCCGTTCCCGCTCCCGACCGCGCCCGATGCGCCGCCCGATGCGCTGCCGGACGCACCGTCAGATGCCCCGCGGTGTTCCTCTCCACCATCCTCTGCGCCGGTTGCCATCGTGGCCCGTGACCCTTTCCGTGTTCCTAATTTGTTCTTATGCGATTCGCCTTGCCGCCGCCAGCGTCGCCCGATCGGCCGGGTCCGGGATCAGAGGTGACCTTGGGGCGAGCTTGGGACGGCCTGGGCGCGGCAGGAGGCGGGTGCCGGCCGATCGGTCCCGCCGGCCCGTGCCGGCCGGGAGCGCGTGGCCGCGCGACCACATCCGCCCGGCGCGATCACGGTCACGGCGTTGCCGTGCGATCCGGCATTGCCGGGCGATGCATCGGACGTGAAACTTCAGGCATTCCGACGCGTTTTCACGCCCCCCGCAATGCCCGCCGATGCCCGCGCCGCACGTTCTGGCCGGACGCCCAGCGCTGTTGTCCACAGCGGCCCGACGCGGCGTTCACCGAGATGTCGCAGAGATGTCGTCGTAAGAGCGGCCGCGGGCTTACTGTACCGGGACCCGGATTCAACCATGGTTTCCAAATGGTGACCGCGTCGCCCAAAAAGAGGAGTTTTTGTGGCAACGGTTGAGATTCTTCACGTTTCGCGAGCAGTCCCTAGCATCATTGAACCCTCAAGTAGTTGAGGATTGTCATTTTCTGCAACCGGTCGTTAAGTTCTGTGATGAAACTCGTGCGCGGCGTGAAACCTTGATCCGGCCGCCGCGTGAGCCAAAATGGCATCCGGCATCCGGAAAGCGTGCCGCGATCCGGACAAGGCGTGACGATTTCATTAATGTATCCGGGGTGATCCCCGGAGAGATGCATCCTCGATGCGACGGCCGCGGCGCGAAAGCGCAGCCGCGCCGGCACAACGATCCACCAGGTTATCCACAGCCCTGGCCACAGCCCTGACCTCAGACCCGACCTCAGACCGGGCCACGGCACCGGGGCGGGGCAGCCGGGCCATGCGGGCGCAGGGGGTTGCGATGCCGGAGTGGCTGGCTTAGCGGCAACGCGTCGCGCAACGGGGGCGCGGCGCGATGGCCGTGCCGGCATCGGCACGCGGGGAGGCGGCGATGGCTGAGAGGCCTTTGGCAGAGCGGCGGGGACCGGGCGGGCAGGGGCTCGCCATAGGGATCCTGGCCATGGCAACGGTGGTGGCGGTCTCGAACCTGCTGGTGCAGTTCCCGCTGGGTGATCTGCTGACGCTCGGCGCCTTCACCTATCCGCTGGCCTTTCTCGTTACCGATCTCTCGAACCGGCTGATGGGCCCGGCGGCGGCGCGGCGGGTGGTGCTGGCGGGCTTTGCGGTGGGCGTGGTGCTGTCGATCGTGCTGGCGGGGCCGCGGATCGCGCTCGCCTCGGGCACGGCCTTCCTGGTCGCGCAGCTGATCGACGTCGCGGTGTTCGATCGGCTGCGCAGCGGGTCGTGGTGGCGGGCACCGGCGGTCTCGACGCTGGTCGGCTCGGCGCTCGACACGGTGCTCTTCTTCTCGCTCGCCTTCGCCGCCGCCTTCGACGGGGTGTTCGCGGCGCTGGGGGGCGAAGCGGCCTGGGCGCAGACGCCGGTGCCGCTGCTCTACGTGGGCCCCGACGTGCCGCTCTGGGTGAACCTGGCCGCGGGCGACTTCCTGGTGAAGCTCGCCATGGCCGGGCTGGCACTGGTGCCCTATCGCGCGGTCGTGGGGGCTGCCGCGGCCAGCCGGGGCTGACGCCCATGGCGCTCCGCATCAACGAGGATGTCGAGATCGCCGACTGGGAGATGACCGAGACCTTCGAGCGCGCCTCGGGTCCGGGCGGGCAGAACGTCAACAAGGTGTCGACGGCGGTGCGGCTGCGCTTTGAGGCCGAGCGCTCGCCCCACCTGAGCGCGGCGGTCAAGGCGCGGCTGCGGCGCCTGGCCGGCCGGCGCTGGACCAGCGACGGCGCCGTGGTGCTGCTCGCCGACACGCATCGGAGCCAGGCGCAGAACCGGGGCGAGGCCGAGGCGCGGCTGGTCGCGCTGATCCGCGCCGCGCTGGTCGCGCCCAAGCGCCGGGTCGCGACGCGCCCGACACTGGCGTCGAAGCGCCGCCGGCTGGACGCCAAGAAGGCCCGCGGCGAGGTCAAGCGCCTGCGCGGCGACCCTCCGGGAGAAAACTGACGGGCGAGCGTTGATGGGGGCTGGTGGACCCGCCGCCTGGACGGGCGGCAAAAGATCAATCGGTTAACCGCGTTCCTGAAGCTTCCGTTCATGGGCCCCGGCGATGGTCCCCGCACGACACGACGGGGGACATTGCCATGCATTTTCTCGGACGGGAGCGCCGCGTGGGCGGCATCGGGCGGGCACGGCCCGGGGTGGTTTTCGCGGCGGCGTTCGCCGCGGGGCTGTCGCTGGCAGGCGGCGCCGGGGCGGCGACCATCGGCGCCTCCACCATACCGCTCGCGGCCACGGTCTCTACCGCGGCGAGCTGCAGTGGCTGCGTCGTCACCGGCGCCAGCCTGATCGCGCGGAGCGGCACGCCCATGCTGCTGTCGACCGAGGCGCTGATCGTCGCCTCGGCCGAGGACCCGATGATGCGCCCGGTCGAGGCCGAGGCGACCGTGAGCACGGCACTCGGCTACTTCGCCGGGGCACTGCTGCTGATGGGGCTGACCGCCCGCCGGCTGACCTGAAGGCCGCCGGACCTGCACGCCGCCCGGCGCCGGGCGGCGGCGCGGCTCAGGGATTGAAGCCCCGGATGCTGCCGGCGGCCACCGCCTCGGCGCCCAGCACCGGCGCCAGCGCCGCCGCCGCGGCCGCCACGCCCGAGCCGCCCATGGGCGCCTCCATCGCCTTCAGCACCATCTCGACCGTGCCGAGCGTGCCGAGCAGCATCGGCGGGTTCAGGTGCCCCATATGCCCGATGCGGAAGGCCTCGCCCTCGAAGGCGCCGAGACCGACGCCGAGCGTGAGGCCCGCGCGGGTCTCGGCGATGTTGCGCAGCCGCTCGGCATCGACATCGCCCGTCAGCACCGTGGTGACGACGTCCGAGCGCTCGGCCGCCTCGGTGACGTTGAACGCCAGCCCGCCCGGCGCGGCCCAGGCGGCGACGGCGGCGCGCGTCGCGTCGGCCAGCGCCCGGTGGCGCGACCACACGTTCTCGTAGCCCTCCTCCTTGAGCATCGCGATCGCCTCGCTCAGCGCGAAGATGTGGCTGACGGGCGGCGTGCCGCAGTAGCGGAGGTAGTGCCGGCCGTCCTGGCTGCGCGCCGTCCAGTCCCAGTAGGCGGTGCGCAGATCGGCCTTCTGATGCGCCGCCCAGGCCTTGTCATTGGCCCAGGTGAAGCCGAGCCCCGGCGGCGTCATCAGCCCCTTCTGCGAGCCCGCGACGGTGACGTCGACGCCCCAGTCGTCCATCCGGTACTCGATGCAGCCGAGGCAGGCGATGCAGTCGACCATGTAGAGCGCCGGGTGGCCGGCCGCGTCGATCGCCCGGCGGATCGCGGCGATGTCGTTCCAGACCGACGACGCGGTGTCGACCTGCACGACCAGGACGGCGGTGATCTCGTGGCCGGTATCGGCACGCAGTCGCGCCTCGACCGCGGCGGGGTCGACCGCGCGGCGGGGCGTGGCGGCCAGCACCTCGACCTCGACGCCCAGCATGCGCGCCTGCTCACCCCAGCCGACGGCAAAGCGCCCGCTCTCCAGCACCAGCACCTTGTCACCGCGCGAGAGCGTGTTGGTAAGCGCCATCTCCCAGGCACCATGGCCGTTCGAGACAGCGCAGAACGCGCGGCCCGCGGTGCCCGCGATCCCTGGCAAGGCGGCGAGCATCGCCTCCGACATCTCGACGAGGCGCCCCTCGTAGATGTTGGGCATCGGCCGGGACATCGCCTCGAGCACGCGGTCGGGCATCACCGATGGTCCGGGGATCGAGACGACGTGACGGCCCTGTGCGAGCCCCCCGCCCGCCGTGGTGCCCGCCGTGGTCCCCGCCGTGGTCCCCGAGGTGGCCGTATCGCCCTGCATGTTCATCGCCGACCCTCCGCGCGCGATCCCGCCGGCCGCCCGGCGCATCGCAGCAACCTAGGGCATGGTGCGGCGCGCACAATCCGATTGTCGTGACGCCCGGCGTCACGGTCGCTGATGGCACGGGACGCCGTGCCGCCGGGCATTCCAGGCGCCGTGGGGGACCGTGCAGCCTGCCGTTCCCGGATCGCCCGTCCCCCGCACGCCGCCCCGGGAACCGCCCCTGGAACCGCCCCGGGAACCGCCGCGCGCGCGGGTAACCTGGGGCAGGTGGCCCGGAGCCGGTCCAGGGCTCGCCCCCACCCACGACATCATGGGCAGACAGAAGTAACTGTTCGGCGAACGCAGTGCGCCACGAGGCGGCAACGGGCAGGCGCGTCGTTAGCGGGCGGTTCAGCGATTCGGG
>JBCBPG010000097.1:0-9428 GCA_039820865.1 Pseudomonadota bacterium | reverse complement strand
CGACGCCCGCCCCCTCGCCGCGGAGTGACGGCCGTGCCGTCCCCCATGACCGAGACAGGGCACCCGGACCCGGCCTCCCCCCCGGCCCCCCACCGGGGCGGAGGGGGGAGCGCAAAAGGCGCGGACAGCGTCACCGACCCGGGCACCGGTCCTGCCGCGGGCGCCCCCCCCTCCGCTTCGGAGGGGGGCCGGGGGGGAGGTCTGGGGGGAGGTCTGGGGGGAGGCCCCGCCACCCGCGCCGCGCCGGGGGCCGTGCGCACCGCCTGCCCCTATTGCGGCGTCGGCTGCGGCGTGCTGGCAACGCCGAACGGGCAGGGCGGCGCCACCATCGCCGGCGACCCCGACCACCCCGCGAGCTTCGGCCGGCTCTGCTCGAAGGGCGCGGCGCTGGGCGAGACCGTCGACCTCGACGGCCGCCTCCTCGCTCCCCGCATCGGGGACCGGCCCGCCACCTGGGACGAGGCAACCGCCCTCGTCGCCCGCCGCTTTCGCGAGGCGATCGACACGCATGGCCCCGACAGCGTCGCCTTCTACGTCTCGGGCCAGCTGCTGACCGAGGACTACTACGTCGCCAACAAGCTGATGAAGGGCTTCATCGGCTCGGCCAACATCGACACCAATTCGCGCCTCTGCATGGCCTCGAGCGTCACCGGCCACCGCCGTGCCTTCGGCGCCGACACCGTGCCCGGCGTCTACGAGGATCTGGAGGAGGCCGATCTCGTCGTCCTCACCGGCTCGAACCTCGCCTGGTGCCACCCGGTGCTGCATCAGCGCCTCGCCGCCGCCAAGGCCGCGCGCCCCTCGCTCAAGGTCGTCACCATCGACCCGCGGCGCACCGCCACCTCGGCCATCGCCGATCTCGAGCTTCGCCTCGCTCCGGGTTCGGACGTCGCCCTCTTCGCCTACCTGCTCAACGCGATCGAGGCCGCTGGCGCCGTCGATGCCGCCTATGTCGCCGCCCATGTCGCGGGCTTCCCCGAGACCATGGCCCGTGCCCGCGCCGCCACGCTGGAGGAGACGGTGCGCCGCACCGGTCTCGACCCCCGCGACCTCGGCGCCTTTGCCGATCTCTGGATCCGGACCGAGCGCGTGGTCACCGTCTACAGCCAGGGCGTCAACCAGTCGTCCTCGGGTACCGACAAGGTCGGCGCGATCATCAACGCCCATCTCGCCACCGGGCGCATCGGCCGCCCCGGCATGGGCCCGTTCTCGGTCACCGGCCAGCCGAACGCCATGGGCGGGCGCGAGGTCGGCGGCCTCGCCACCATGCTCGCCGCCCATCTCGACATCGCCGAGCCTGCCCATCGCGACGCCGTCCAGGCCTTCTGGCGCGCACCCGCGATGCCGACCGCGCCGGGCCTCAAGGCCGTCGACCTGTTCCGCGCCTCGGCCGAGGGCCGCATCAAGGCGCTCTGGATCATGTCGACCAACCCCGCCGTCAGCCTGCCGCAGGCCGATGACGTGGCCGCCGCCATCCGCGCCTGCCCCTTCGTCGTCGTCTCGGACATCATGGCCGACACCGACACGACGCGCCTGGCCGATGTCCTCCTGCCCGCTACCGCCTGGGGTGAGAAATCCGGCACCGTCACCAACTCCGAACGCCGGATCAGTCGCCAGCGCCCCTTCCTGCCCGCCCCCGGCCAGGCCCGCCCCGACTGGCGCCACATGGCCGATGTCGCCGCCGCCATGGGCTGGGGCGATGCCTTCGCCTGGGAGAGCGAGGCCGCCGTCTTCCGCGAACACGCCGCCCTCTCCGCCGTCGCCGCGGGCCTTGGTCTCGACTTCGACATCTCGGGCCTCGCCGAGCTTGACGATGCGGCCTACGAAGCCCTGTCTCCCGTCCAGTGGCCCGTGCCGGCCGCCCCCGCCCCCGGTATCGCCTCCGGTATCGCCCCCGGCGCTGGTCCCGGCGCTGGCCCCGATGCGCCCCAGGCGGCACGCGCCCGGGCTCCGGGCGCCTCATCCGCCGCCACCGCCCCCCCCTCCGCCCCGGAGGGGGGCCGGGGGGGAGGCGCCGCCGCCGCGACGCCTGTCATCCATGCCGCTCCGAAACGCTTCTTCGCCGAGGGCGGCTACCTCCACCCCGACGGCCGCGCACGCATGGTGCCCGTCACCTGGCGCCCGCCGGCCGAGGCGACGTCGCCCGCCTTCCCGCTCCGCCTCAATACCGGGCGGGTGCGCGACCACTGGCACACCATGACGCGCACGGCGAAGTCGCCCCGCCTCGGCGCCCACATGGCCGAGCCCTATGCCGAGATCCATCCCGCCGACGCCGCTGGCGCCGGCGTCGCCCCGGCCTCGCTGGTCAGGGTCGAGAGCCCGCACGGCAGCGTCATCCTCCGCGCGCTGGTCACGGACCGGGCCGCCCGCGGCTCGGTCTTCGTACCGATGCACTGGACGGCGCTGACGGCGTCGAAGGGCCGGGTCGACGCCGTTGTGGGCGCGGCGGTGGACCCGCTCTCGGGCCAGCCCGAGAGCAAGGCCCAGCCGGTCCGCCTCGCCCCCTTCGCGGCCGCCTGGCACGGGTTCGCCCTGACGCGCGGCGAACCGGCACCCGCCACCGCCTACTGGTCACGCGCAAGGGCCGAAGCGGGGTGGCGCCTGGAACTGGCCGACACGGCGCTGCCGGAGGACTGGGGCGCGTTCGCCCGCGCCCTGCTCGCCGTGCCAGCCGACGCCGCTCTTCTCTCGGTCACCGATACCGCGCAGGCGGGCACCCGCCTCGCCTTCCGCTGCAAGGACCGCGTCGAGGCCGTCTTCTTCGCCGCCCCAGGGCCCGTCGCGGTCGCCCGCGCGCATGTCGCGGGCGCCTTCGCCCGCGGGGCTCCGGCGCATCACCTGCTCGCGGGGCGCCCGGCGGCCGATGCGCCGGACCAGGGTGCCCTCGTCTGCGCCTGCCTCGGCGTCGGTGCCAGCGCGATCGCCGCCGCGGTCGCCGCCGGCCACGCCGATCCGGACGCGGTCGCCCGCGCCACGGGTGCCGGCACGAACTGCGGTTCCTGCCGGCCGGAGATCGCCGCCCTGATCGCCGTCGCCGCACCGCCCGAGGCCCCGGAGGTTGCCGCGGAATGAGCCTCGCCGCCCATGTCCGTGCCATGGGCCGCGGTCCCGGCCGCGCCCGTTCGCTCGAACGCCACGAGGCGGCCGATGCCATGGCACGGATCCTCGACGGGACGGCCGATCCGCATGCCGTCGGTGCGCTCTTCATGCTGATGCGCTATCGCGGCGAGACGGCGGACGAGATCGCGGGCTTCGTCGAGGCCATGCGTGCGCGGCTGGTCCCCTGGCGCGCGGTCGGTGCCGCGGTCGACTGGCCGTCCTATGCCGCGGGGCGCAGCCGCGGGCTGCCCTGGTTCCTGCTCTCGGCGCGCCTGGTGGCGGGGGCCGGCCTGCCGGTGCTGATCCACGGCTACAACGGCGAAGGCACGGCCGCCGACCGGGTACGCGAGAACCTCGCCGCCGCCGGCATCGCTGTCGCCCGGACCCCGCCCGAGGCCGCCGCGCTCCTCGCCCGCCGGCGCATCGCCTACCTGCCGCTCGAGGCGCTCGACCCGCGGCTGATGGGCCTGCTGGCGCTCCGCGACGTCCTCGGCCTCCGCTCGCCGGTCAACACCTGCCTGCGCGCGCTGAACCCCGCGGGCGCGGCCACCTCGGTGCAGGGCGTCTTCCACCCCGCCTTCCGCGCGCTGCAACGCGAGGCGGCCGCGCGCCTCGGCCAGCCCGCGCTCGCCGTCATCAAGGGCGGCGGCGGCGAGTTCGAGCGCCACCCCGCCAAGGCGATCACCGTCGAGGGCTTGTCGGACGGCAGGCCGGTCACGCTCGAGGCCCCCGCGCGCCTGCCTGGCGCGGCCCACCGCCTGGCCGACATCGCGCCCGGCTCCGATCTCGCCGCTACCCTCGCTGCCGCCCGCGCGGGCCATCCGAACGCCGCGGCCGTCGAGGCGGTCATCACCGGTACGGCCGCCCTCGCGCTCCATGCCGCCGGGGCGGCGGCGAGCCTGCCCGACGCCGAGGCGCTGGCGGCGCGGCAGTGGCACCGCCTCGCGATGCCGGGGGTCGCGTCGCTGGCCGGGGTTGCCTGAGACGGGGCCGTCACGCAGGCACCGGACCGGCCGCCACCGCCCGCCCCGCGCCCGGCACGCGCGGGTGGGTGGGTGGGGCGGGGGCCGGGCGCGGGGCGGGCGGTGGCCTCCCTGCGCCCCGCGTCGCGTGTCCATCGTTCTTCCGGGCCGGCTCAGCGGCCGAGCTGGCCGGCCTTGCACATCGCACCGATCAGGTTGGCGAAGAGGCGCCCAGCGGTGATGGCCGTCAGCCGGTTCACGTCGGTCGAGGGCGTCAGCTCGACCACGTCCATCCCCACGATCCGGCCGCGCGCCACCATGCCGTGGATCAGGTCCCGGGCCTCGGCGAAGCTGACCCCGTCGGGCGCGGGGCCATGGACGGCGGGCGCGCAGGAGGGGTCAAGCCCGTCCATGTCGACCGTAAGGTAGTATCGCCCGCCCTCGGGCAGCGCCGCCAGCACGCTGCCGACGCCGTCGCGATGCAGGGCCGTCGCGGTCACCAGCTGCGCCCCCGCCGCCACCGCCGCGCGGAAATCCTCCGGTCGCGCCGAGCCCTGGCCCCGCAGTCCCACCTGTACCACGCCCGCCACATGGTCCATCTCCGAGACCCGGCGCATCGGGCTCGAGAGGCCGTGGGTGACGCCGCCCACCTCCTCGCGCCAGTCGAGATGCGCATCGATCTGCACGACCGTGATGGGGCCGTGGCGGCGATAGGCCTCGATCACCGGGATCGGGATCGAATGGTCGCCCCCCAGCACCAGCGGCAGCGCACCGGCCTCGAGGATCGCCTCCACCGCCTCGCGCGTCCGCGGATAGGTCGCGGGCACCGTGTAGGGGTCGGCGCGCACATCGCCGAGATCGACCATCCGCACCCGGCGCCCCATGAAGAGCGGTCCGCCCCAGTCGAAATCGAAATGTGACGGATCACGCACGACGCGGTCGCTGGCGCGCCGGATCGCCTCGGCCCCGTTCACCTGGTCGTGGCCGAGCCCGCGCATGCCGTAGGGCTGGCCGTAGGGCACGCCCAGCACCGCGACATCGGCCACGAAGGTCTCGATGTCGTCGGGCTCGGCAAAGAGGAAGGTCGCGTGGGGCTGGCGCTGGGGGATCGTCTCGGACATCGGCTCTTCCGTGCAGTCGGCGGCCTTGCCGACCGCAGGGAGCGAGGCTAGGCGAGGGAGGGGCGGAGCGGAAGACGCTGGCGACGACGCGCAGCCGCCGATCGTCCGCGTCGCGGTACCTGCATGACCGGGAGATGGCCGTGACCGACGGATCCGAAACGGCGGGGCCCTCCGCTGCGGCCCCCGCGCCACCGGCCGGAGCGCGCGCCGCGCTGACGCGGCACGGGCCGCTCCGCGTGGGCATCAACACGGGCAACGGGCTCCTGGTCACCGGCCGCACGGCCGAAGGGGCGCCGGCCGGCGTGGCCCCCGACCTCGGTGCCTGGATCGCGGGATGCCTGGGGGTCGGCATCGCCTATGTGCCCTATGGCCGGCCCGCCGATCTCGCCGCCGCCGCCGAGGACGATGCCTGGGACATCGCGGCCATCGGCGCCGAGCCCGAGCGGGCGCGGACCATCGCCTTCACCGCCGCCTATGCCGAGATCCGGGCGAGCTTCCTCGCGCGCCGGTCCGAGCCCCCCTCGACGGCCGACTGGGACCGGCCGGGGCAGCGCATCGCGGTCTATCGCGGCTCGGCCTACGGGCTCTGGCTGGCGCGCAACACCCGGGCGGCGACGCTGGTCGAGCGGGAGAGCCATGCCGCGGCCCTCGAGGCCTTCCGCGCGGGCGAGGCGTCGCTGCTGGCCGGGCTCGCCCAGCGCCTGGACGCCGATGCCGCGTCGCTGCCGGGGACGCGGGTCCTCGACGGGGCCTTCATGGCGGTGCAGCAGGCGGTGGGCACGCCCCGGCGCAACGCTGCCGCCGCGCCCTGGCTGGCCGCCGCGGTCGAGCACGCCCGCAGCTCGGGGCTCGTCGCCGCGCTGATCGCCCGCCATGGCGTCGAGGGTCTCGACGTCGCGCCGGCGCCGCAAGCCTGCTGAGCCGAGACACGGGGCGCGCCGACCTCGCTGCCCGCGCCGCCACGGGCAGGCCGGCCCGTCGGCCGGTTCCACGCCGCTTCGTTGCCCCCAGGGACGTGCCGCGCGGCAGAACGTGGCGCCCGCCTGAACGCATGGCGGCCGCCCCGTTCGGGGCGGCCGCGTCCGGGTCGAGGGGGCCGGCCGGGCGGGGCCGACGACCCGGATGGGGCGACCGTCAGGCCAGTTCGTAGAGCCCGGTGCCGAGCGTCACGAGGCCGACCGTCTCGGCGGTGTGGTAGGTCTCGTCGTCGAGCGACCGCTCCTCCTCGACACGCACCTTGAGGCTGCGTCCCGTTGCATCGTCGATGCGCAGCCCTGCCGTGTCGGGGCCGTTCATCGTCTGCATCGCGCCCAGCACGCCCAGCTCGCCGTTCACCGCGTCGAAGTTCACCGTGCGCAGCTGGTTGGTCACGCCGTCGACCGTGAAGGCGTCGACCCGGCCGGCCGTGCCACCCTCGATCGCGATCCAGTCGGCCGCCTCGACCACGTGCTTGTCAGGCAGCGCCTCCTCCTCCTGCATCTTGAAGCTGAAGCGGTCCTCGGTGACGTTGCGGATGCGGGTGACCACGGCGTCCTGACCGTTGTCGGTCGTCACCTGCGTCAGCACGATCGGCGCGTCGTCGAAGCCGGCGAGCTGCACCGTGGTTGGCGTCTCGTCGACCAGGCTGGTGCGCCCGGCGCTGATCGTCTGGCCCGAGCCCAGCGTATGGGTGCCGGCCGAGACCGCCATCCAGCTGATCTCCTCGCGCCCGTGGCTGCCGTCGAGATAGTTCCACTCGTCGATCTGGAACTCGAAGCCGGTCTCGGTGATGTCGCGCACGCGGACCGAGACCGGGTGGTCGCCGTTCATGCTGAGCGGGCCCATCACCACGCGGGCATCCGGGATCGCCTCGCTGAACGACACGCTGTACCAGGCGTCCTCGTTCTGCTGGATCATGCTGAGCGTGCCGACCTCCATCTTGGGCGCGCCCGCGCCGCCCGAGTTCGAGCCGCTGCCGCCCGACGCGCCGCCCGACGCGCTGCCCGAGCCGTCGACGACCGAGAACGAGAGGTCCACGGTCTCGAGCACTGCGCCCGATGCGCTGGCGCCCTCGTAGGCCGTGATCTTGACCGTGTGATCGCCCTGGCCATAGGGCGCGCCGCCCTGCAGGTCGCCGCCCCAGTCGCCGAACTGGGCGAAGGGCAGGTGGCTCTCGGTCTTCTTGCTGCCGTCATGCTCGAAGCGGACGCTGCCGATGTCCACGCCCTCCTCGGGGGTGGCGACGATCGCGAGCGGCCGGCCCGCCAGCACCGCGGCATCCAGCTCGGCACCCTGGCCGAGCTCGGCCACCAGCTTGTCGGTCTCGGTGTCGTAGAGCCCGAAGGTCATCAGGCTGCTGGCCGGCGTGCCCTCGTCGAGCACCGGCTCGCGCGGGGTGTAGGCGCCGGCGTCGTAGGGCTCGATCCCCGCGAGGTTCGAGATCGCGCTGTCGAAGTCGTCGAGCAGGATGACCTCCTCGTGCTCCAGCGCGCGGTCGGTCATGGCGACCTCTTCGATCGTGCCGCTGAAGAACCACTCCAGCCGGTCGTCGATGCCGCGGCGCAGGCGCGTCGAGGCGCCGAGCACGGCATCCTCGCTGTTGCCCGTCATGCCGCCCGGCATCCCCACCTCGGTGTCCACGGCGACACCGTCGATGTAGAGCACCAGCCGTTCGTCCGAGAAGGTGAAGGCCAGGTCGGTCGGCGTGTTCGCCTCGACACTGTCCTTCGAGCGCATGAAGACGCCCTTCTCGGTGTCCTGCATGCGCACGACCACCCGGCCGACGCTGTCCAGCGAGATCGTCAGGTGCCCGCCCGTCTTGTAGCCGGAATGGTCCTTGGAATAGAGCGCCTGGTCGCCGTTGGCCGGATCGTCCGCGGTGAAGCGGAAGCTGATCGTGCCCTCGTCCAGCGCCTGCGCCGGGTGGTGGGGCAGGCGGTAGCCGCCGGTGCCGTCAAAGCTGCCGGCGCCATGGGCCGCCACCACGGTGGCGCCGTTCGTCGACGCGCCGTTGTGCACCAGGTCGACCCGGTCGAGATACGGGTTCTCGCTGAAGGCGAGGGGATCCGAGCCGATTGGGTCGCCGTCGACGTCGCGGCTGTCATAGCCGTAGATCACGGTGCCGTCGTCCAGCGTCGTGACCTTGCCCTCGCCCGTCGGCGCAAGCGCCTGCTGCAACTCGTCGAGCGTGTCGACGATGCCGTAATGGACGCCGGCATCGGTGATCACGTCCTCCTCGTAGACCATGTCGCCGAAGACGACGATGTGGCCGAGGCCGTCCTCGTCATGCGCGCCGCCGTTCTTGCCCTGCTGCGAATAGGGCGAGATGATCGAGGCCACCGCGTCGTTCACGCCATCGCCGTCGCTGTCATAGGCCTTGTAGTCGATCTCGATCTGCACCGTGTGGCCCAGCACCGAGATCTTGTCCTCGCTGCGCTTGTAGTCGGCGACGATCTCGATGCCCCAGCTGTCGACCCAGTGGTCGTGCAGGTACTTGTTCTCGCCGGCGACACCGTGCCAGTGGATCATCCGGTTCGGCATCGCGTGCTCGAGGATGATGTCCTTCTTGGCGTTGATGTAGGTCTCGAACAGGAAGTGGTCGTTGCCTTCGCCGCCGACATAGACGTCGTCGGCCACCAGCGCCTGGTCGGTCCAGTCGATCAGCTTGAGATACTGCGACGAGATCGACGGATCCTCGTCGGGGCCCAGGTTGCGGCTGTTCTGGTCGAGGACGATCTGGCCCAGCCGGTCCTCGCCGGCATCGCCGCCGCCGATCAGGATGTCGTTGCCCTTGCCGCCGATCACCAGGTCCGAGCCGCGCCCGCCGTTCAGCACGTCGTGGCCGCGCCCGCCATTGATGAAGTCGTCGCCGTAGCCGCCCTCGATCGTGTCGCCGCCCATGTTGCCGTGCAGCTCGTCGTCGCCGGCCCAGCCCTTGATGTCGTCAAAGCCGTCGCGGCCGTAGATGACGTCGTCGGCCGCCCGCATCGCCTGCTCGCCCGAGGGCGCGGTCAGCGCCGTGCCGGGCCCGTCGTTGTAGAGCTCGCGCACCTCGGTGGGCGTCAGCACGTCGCCGCGCTTGAAGCCGCCCCAGAAGCCGAAGCCGGCCATCGCGCCCTCGAACAGGCTCACCAGCTTGTCGTCGTCGGCCGCGAAGGCCTGGGCGGTGTCGTTGACCTTGGTGCGCACCTGGTCGGCACCGAACACGAAGGGCTCGGTGTTCTGCACCATGTAGGCTTCGCCGTAGACGCCCGGGTTCGCCACGTTG
>JBCBPG010000096.1:0-9457 GCA_039820865.1 Pseudomonadota bacterium | reverse complement strand
GTGTCGGTCATGACGCTGCATGCCGCCAAGGGCCTCGAATTCCCCGCCGTCTTCCTGCCGGGCTGGGAGGACGGCCTGTTCCCCTCGCAGCGCGCCATGGACGAGAGCGGCGTCAAGGGGCTCGAGGAGGAGCGGCGCCTCGCCTATGTCGGCGTCACGCGGGCCGAGCGGCACCTCGCCATCAGCTTCGCCGCCAACCGCCAGATGTATGGCCGCTGGCAGTCCTGCCTGCCCGCCCGCTTCGTCGACGAACTGCCCGAGGCGCATGTCGAGGTGCTCACGCCCTCCGGCCTCTATGGCCACACCCAGTCGGGCGGTGCGGGCGGCGGGCTTTCAGCCGGCCCCGGCGCCGGGCTGCACGCGGGCCCGCTCTCCGGCTCCGCGCTCGAGGCCAAGGCGGTCGACAGCGACGCCTACAACTCGCCCGGCTGGCGGCGGCTGGCACGGGCGCGCGGCCAGCACGGCCTCGGCCAGCCGCGCGAGGTGCGCAACCTGGTGATCGACGTCGCCGCCTCGAGCCGGTTCGAGCATGGCACCCGCGTCTTCCACCAGAAGTTCGGCTACGGCGCCGTGGCCGAGATCGAGGGCGACAAGCTGACCATCGATTTCGAGAAGGCCGGCCGCAAGAAGGTGGTCGCCAGTTTCGTCACCGAGGCCCCCGCTGCCGGCTCCGCCGCGAGCGGCAGCACCACTGCGGCCGACGACGTCCCCTTCTGAGCAGGCCCCGACCAGACGCTGGCTGGCCAACGGGCGACCCCCGGAGGGATACCCTCTGCGGCCGGGTCAGCCCCCGGGCGGACACCCTTGGCGGACCCCGGCCGGCCCCCCGGACGGACACCCTTGGCGGACCCTTGTCGAACCCCGGCAGGCCCACGGGCGCCTTGCGGCAAGGCGCGCATCCGGGCCGATCCGACCTTTGGCAACCGCCGGTTTTCCCGCTCCCGCCCACGGCATCTTGGCCGCCATTCCGTTACCATCCAGCGAACGCTCCATGGGCCTGGGACGCAACGCGATCTTCATGAACGACGGTGTAGGATGACGCAGGGAGGGATGAGGAGCCCGGTCCGAGCGATCCGAGCAGGCTCCGGCGAGGTGCAGCAGGCACGCCCGTCCGCCGATGACTTCAGCCGAGGCTTCCCTGAGCGGCTATGACCGCCGATACTCCGGGGCTCACCCGTCCCCTCCCCCAGCCCCGGGCCCGCCGCATGGACGACTTCCGCCCCGTCGGCTTCGTCATCGGTCGCCTCAGCGCGGCGCTGGGGCTGGCGATGCTGCTGCCGGCGGGGCTCGACGCCTGGGACGGCCACGTGAACGCCCGCGGCATGGCGCTGGCGGCGGCGGTCACCTGGCTGCTCGGCGCCTGTCTCGCCGCCGCCACGCGCGAGCTGGATCGCGACCGCCGGGGCCTGACGCGCCGGCAGGCGTTCCTGATGACCACGCTGGTCTGGGCCGTGCTGCCGGCCTTCGGCGCGCTGCCCTTCATGCTGGGCGCACCGGGGGCCGCATGGGTCGACGCCTATTTCGAGGCGATGTCCGGCCTCACCACCACCGGCGCCACGGTCTTCGACGGTCTCGACGAGGCGCCGCGCGGCATGCTGCTCTGGCGCGGCATGCTGCAGTGGTTCGGCGGCGTCGGCATCGTCGTCTTCGCCATCGTCTTCCTGCCTGCGCTGCAGGTCGGCGGCATGCAGTTCTTCCGATCCGAGAGCTTCGATCTCTCCGGCGACATCACGCTGCGCGCGACCGAGATCGCCACCTCGCTCGGCTGGATCTATGTCGGTCTGACCATCGCCTGCATGGCGGCCTACTCCGCCACCGGTGTCGGCGCCTTCGATGCCGTCGTCCATGCCATGACGACCGTCGCAACGGGCGGTTTCGGCAACTACGACAACGGCTTCGGCGTCCTGCCCGCGGGCGCGCAATGGGTCGCGGTCGTGTTCATGGCGCTCGCCGCCCTGCCCTTCCTGCGCCTGGCCGGCATCATCCGGGGTGATGCCCGCGGCATCGCGCGCGACCCGCAGGTGCGCACCTTCCTCGCCATCATCGTCGTCGCGGCCGGGGTGATCGCGGCCTACCTGATCTCCAACGACACCTACGAGCCGCTGGATGCGCTGCGCCACGCCTTCTTCAACGTCACCTCGACGCTCACCGGCACGGGCTATTCCTCGGCCGGCTATGACCGCTGGGGCGGGCTGGCGGTCGGGATCCTGTTCATCCTCGCGCTGATCGGCGGCTGCACGGGCTCGACCTCCTGCTCGGCCAAGGTCTTCCGCTACGAGATCCTGATCGCGGCGCTGGCGCTGCAGATCCGGCGCATCCACAGCCCCAACACGGTCTACCTGCTGCGCTATGCCGGCCGGCCGGTCGACCCGGAGGTCGTCACCGCGATCATGGGCTTCTTCTTCGTCTTCTTCAGCGCGCTCGCGGTCTGGTCGATCCTGCTCTCGATGCTGGGGCTCGACTTCATCACGGCGATCAGCGCGGCGCTGGCGACGCTGACGAACCTCGGCCCCGGTTTCGGGCCCCAGATCGGCCCGCTCGGCAACTTCGCAGGCCTGCCGGACGCGGCGAAATGGCTGCTCTCGGCGGGCATGCTGCTCGGCCGGCTCGAGTTCCTGTCCGTCCTGGTGATCCTGACGCCGCTCTTCTGGCGGCGGTGAGTGAACCGGGCGACCGGCAGACGACACCAATCAGACAAAGAGGGAGCCCCGTCATGGCCAGCTGCGCCGCCACCACCCGCTTCGCCCTGATCGTCGCGCTGGCCTTCGTCGTCGCGCTCGTCCATCCGGCAGCGGCCGCCCGGGCCGAGGGCGCGGGCCCGCGCCTCGCGCTCGTCATCGGCAATGCCAGCTACCGCAACGTCACGCCGCTCGCCAACCCGGTCAACGACGCGCGGCTGATGTCGCGTCGCCTCGACGAGGCCGGCTTCGCGGTCACCACCGTCACCGAGGCCGACCGCCGCGCCATGGTCGAGGCGGTCGAACGCTTCGGCCGGGCCGTGCGCGCCGCCGGCCCGGACACGCTCGCCCTCTTCTACTTCGCCGGCCACGGGGTGCGCAGCGACGGGTTCAACTTCCTCGTCCCCCTCGGCGTCGACATCCGCGCCGAGGCCGACATCGCGCGCGAGACCGTGGCCGCCGAATGGGTGCTCGAGCGTCTGCAGGCGCCGGGCGCGACCAGCGTCATGGTGCTCGATGCCTGCCGCGACAACCCGTTCGACCGCGGCCAGCGCGCGATCCCCGAGATCGGCGACGGGCTGGCACGCATGACCGCCCGCCGTGGCGACATCATCGCCTATGCGACCGGCCCCGGCGACGTGGCGCTGGACGGCGCGGGCGCCAACAGCCCCTACACCACCGCGCTCGCCCGCCTGATCGCCACGCCCGGCCTGACCGTCGAGGAGATGTTCGCCTCCGTGCGCGACGAGGTCATCGACACGACCGGCGGATTGCAGGTGCCCTGGGAAAGCTCGGCGCTGGAGACGGCCGTCTACCTCGCCCCCGTTCCCGGCGTCGGGCCGGCGGACGCGCCGGCCGAGATGCCGGTGCTGCGCCTCGCCGTCTCCTTCCCCGCCGGCCGCGGTGGCCCTGGCGCGCTCGGCTGCGACACGCTCTACCACTACGATCCCGTCGGCCTGCCCGTGTCCGGCGACGCGCGCCGCGTGAACGCCAGCAACGGCGACCGTGGCGTCGCGCTGGAGATCGCCGCGCGCTCCGCCGCGGGCGGGGTCGAGCTCAGCCTCCTGCCGGTCGGCAGCGGCGCCACGGGCGGCCCGGTCAGCGCCACGCTCGACGCCCTCGCCCCGGGCGATCGACAGACCCTCTATACCCGCGCCCGCCACCCGGACCGCTTCGGCTGCGGCCCGATGACCGTCTATCTCACGCGCGAGCGCTGAGGCCCGTGCGGTGGACGGCCCGGGCATGTCCGGGCCATCGCCATCGGATGCGAATGAAGGAAAACCGCCCGGTCGCCAGAGCCGAGATGGTACGCCCTACGGGACTCGAACCCGTGTTTCCGCCGTGAAAGGGCGGCGTCCTAGACCGCTAGACGAAGGGCGCACGGGCCCGGATGCGGTCTGCCGGGCACTCGACCAGTGGTACACCCTACGGGACTCGAACCCGTGTTTCCGCCGTGAGAGGGCGGCGTCCTAGACCGCTAGACGAAGGGTGCGTCCGGTCGGAGGCGCTACCTAACGCGAGTCGCGGGCACCTTCAAGGGCCAACGACCGCCCTCCGCCCGGGTCCGGCGCCCCCCCTCCAGACGACGGCAACGCCGCCTGCCACCCCGACCGTCGCCGGCACCGAGGCGCGGCCCCTTCCCGCCGGGGGCGGTGTGTTGCGGCCGCTCCCACCCACGTAATCGTAGCCACGATTCGCTGAACGGATCCCTGACACCCTTGCAGGGCGTTGCCGTCCTGCGCCGCGCTGCGTTCGGGGAAAATCCACGTTTCGCGGCGAACAATGACGCGGGTGGGGGCGCGCTTGGGCCCACGCCGCGCGCCCGCCGCCACCCTCGCTCAGGCCGGCTCGGCCGCGTCGTCGAGGCGGAGGCGCGCGCGGCGCCGGCCGCCCCAGTCGTCGATCTCGAGACGTCCCGCCACATGCACCGGCGCGCGCGCCGAGGCCCGGTCGGCCAGGAGGCGGCCGAGGGGCGTGTCGGCGGCGCCGAAGGCCATTGCCGACAGGACCGGCGCCGCGCCCCGCCCGCCGGCGGGCGCCTGGCCACGCAGGCGGCAGGAGACGTGGCCGCGCTCGGACAGCCTCAGCCCCTCGGGCACCAGGCCGGCCAGCGCCACGCGCGGCGGCGGGCTCGCCTGGCCGAAGGGGCCGGCGCGCTCCAGCGCCTCGACGAGGTCCGGCGTGGCGGCGGCGGGGGCGACGAGGGCATCGATGCGCAGCGCCTCCGCCTCGCCCGGCGCCGCGCCCTCGGCCGCAAGCCGCGCCTCGAGCGCCGCCATCGCCGCCTCGACCCTGGAGGCCTCGACGCTGAGCCCGGCGGCCATGGCGTGCCCGCCGCCCTGGGCCAGTTGCCCTGTCCGCGCCAGCGCCGCGACGGCCGAGCCGAGGTCGATGCCGGGGACCGAGCGGCCCGAGCCGCGGGCATCGGCGCCGTTGACGGCCACCACCACGGCCGGGCAGTCGAAGCGCTCGCGCAGGCGGCTGGCGACGATGCCGACGACACCGGGATGCCAGCCCTCGCCCGCCGCCCAGGCCAGCGCCGCGCCGTCGGGGCGTGCGGCCAGCCGGACCTCGGCCTGGGCGATGGCGGCCTCGGTCACCTCGGCCTCGATGCGCCGGCGCGCGGCGTTCATCGCCTCGACTTCTGCAGCCAGCGTCGCGGCCTCGCGCGGGCAGCCGGCGCGGAGCAGCCGCACCGCCAGCCCGGCATCGCCGACCCGTCCGCCCGCGTTCAGCCGCGGCCCCAGCACGAAGGCGAGGTCCGTCGAGCGCGGCGGCGCCTTCAGCCCCGCGGCATCGGCCAGCGCCGCCAGCCCGGGCCGCCCGCGCCGTCCCAGGATCGAGAGCCCCTGGCGCACGAAGGCCCGGTTGAGCCCGGTCAGCGGCGCCACGTCGGCCACCGTCGCCACCGCGGCGAGGTCCAGTGCCGGCATCAGATCCGGCACCGCCCGCTCGCCCCGCAGCAGGCGATTGGCGGCCACGAGCATCAGGAAGGTGACGCCCGCCGCGCAGAGATGGCCGAGGCCCGAGGGGCAGTCCGCCCGGTTGGGGTTCACCACCGCCGTCACCTCGGGCAGCCGCTCGCCGGCCAGGTGGTGGTCGGCCACGATCACCTCGGCGCCCGCGGCAGTGGCCGCCGCCAGCGCCTCGTGCGCGACCGTCCCGCAGTCGACGCAGACCACCAGGTCATGCGCCCCCCCGAGCCGCGCCATCGCCGGCACGTTCGGCCCATAACCCTCGGCAACGCGGTCGGGGATGTGGATGGTCGCCTCCAGCCCGAGCGCGGCGAGCCATTCGGCCAGCATCGCGGCCGAGGCCGCACCGTCGACGTCGTAATCGCCAAAGATGGCCACCCGCTCCGCCCCGCGTACGGCGCGTGCCAGCCGCTCGGCGGCGAGGTCCATGTCGGCCAGCACCGAGGGATCGGGCATCAGCGCGCGCAGCGTCGGTGCCAGGTAGTCCTCCGCGGCCTCCGGCAGCACGCCGCGGGCGGCCAGGACGCGGCCCACGACCTCGCCCACGCCCGCCTCCTGGGCGATGGCGCGGCCCAGCCGCTCGACCCCCGCATCGGGGCCGACCCAGCGCCGGCCGGCGGCCGAGCGGACGATGTTGAGGAAGGCGGGGCGATCCAGCATACGATATCTATGCCAGCGCCCGGGCCGGGTCACAACATCTGTATGCGTTTTCCACAGGTGGTGTGTCGAGGCCTCAGCCCTGCGCCCCCTGCGACATCGTCCCCGGCCGGAGCGAAGCGAAGGCGTGCTGCACGTAATCGGCCTTGCCGAGCGGGACGCCCGCCGCGCGCAGGATCGCGTAGGCGGCGTTCAGGTGGAAGTAGAACTGCGGCAGCGCCCAGTCGCGGGCATAGCCGGCGCCGTCCATGTCGAAGACCATGCCGTTCGGCAGCTCGATCGCGACAGGGCGCGCGGCCCAGGCATCCAGCGCATCGGGGGCCAGCCCCGCAAGATGGGCGAGGGTCGCGTCGACATGGGCCCGCGCCTCGGCGATGGTACCGGGTGCCGCGCCCGCGCCCTGCCCCTCGCGCCCCAGCGCCGCTACCGCGTCGGGCATGGGCGCGCCGGTCAGACGGCAGGGCGCCTCGCGCGCCTGCAGGCAGGCAAAGCGCACCTGCGCCGCCAGCGGCAGCATGTCGGGCGCGAGACGGCGCGCCATCAGCGCATCGTCCCGGGCCCCGTCCTCTCCCGCCTTGTCGAGCCACGCGCCCAGCGCCGTCAGCATCTGGCGGTAGGTCGGCACCAGCAGCGCCGTGAGCCCGAGCCCCTGCGTCATGGCCTGCCTCAGTAGTTGCGGGTCCGATAAGTCATGCGCCGGACGCTGCCGGTGCGCGAGCGCATCAGGATCGTCTCGGTCTCGAGATAGATGCCGTCGCGCCGTGCGCCCTGCACGATCGAGCCGTTGGTCACGCCGGTCGCCGCGAACAGCACGTCGGCCGAGACCATCTCGTCGCGGGTATAGACGCGGTCGAAGTCGGTGATCCCGGCCTTCTCGGCGCGCTTGCGCTCGTCATCGTTCCGGAAGACCAGCCGGCCCTCCATCGAGCCGCCCATGCACTTGAGCGCCGCCGCCGCCAGCACGCCCTCGGGCGCACCGCCCTGGCCCATGTACATGTCGATGCCCGTCGTCGGCTCGGCGCAGTGGATGACACCGGCGACGTCGCCGTCGGTGATCAGCCGCACGCCCGCACCGGTCTCGCGCAGCGCCGCGATCAGCTCGGCATGGCGCGGGCGCTCCAGCACGCAGACGCTGACCTCGGCGGGCGTCACGCCGGCGGCGTCGGCATAGGCGCGCACCCGCTCGCCCGGCGTCATCGCCATGCTGACGGTCCCCTCGGGCACGTTCGGGCCCACGGCAAGCTTGTCCATGTAGACATCCGGCGCATGCAGCATCGAGCCGCGCGGGCCCATCGCGATCACCGTCAGCGCGTTCGGCATCGCCTTGGCGGTCAGCGTGGTGCCCTCCAGCGGGTCGAGCGCGATGTCGACCTCGGGGCCCTCGCCCGAGCCCACCTCCTCGCCGATGAAGAGCATCGGCGCCTCGTCGCGCTCGCCCTCGCCGATCACGACGGTGCCGCGGATGTCGAGCTTGTTCAGCTCCGAGCGCATCGCCGCAACCGCCGCCGCATCGGCCGCCTTCTCGTCGCCGCGCCCGATCAGCTTGGCCGAGGCGATCGCCGCCGCCTCCGAGACCCGGGCGAGGCCGAGCGAGAGCATCCGGTCCTCGAAGGTGTTGGTGTCGATGGTTGTGGACATGACGCGCTCCCCTGATCCGTCGCGGGCGCACGCGCTAGCATACCGCGCGGACAACCCGTCGCAGGGATAGAGCGCGCCGCCCGGCCTGTCCAATCATGCCGCCAAGACGGTCCCACGACGAAGCAGCGACGCGCCTTGGGAAGACCGCAAGCCCGCTTCCTCGCCCGGCTCAAGGGCGCTATCCTGTACCCGGACAGGACGACGGGCGGCTCTGCGATGACCAGGCACCTCCTCGCGATGCTCGCCGTCGCTGTCCTGTCGGGCAGCGCCCTGGCGCAGACTGTCCGGGACGTTCCCTATGGCGAAGGCGAGCGGAACCGCCTCGACCTCTACCTCCCTGAAGGCGTGTCGGCCCCGCCCCTCGTCGTCTTCGTGCATGGCGGTCGGTGGTTCCGTAACGACAGGAGCCAGGTGGCGCTCTATGGCCGGGTCGAGCGGCTGACCGGCGCCGGCATCGCGATCGCGATCGCGTCGATCGACTACACCTACAGCACCGAGGCGCCCTGGCCGGCCCCGCGCGAGGACCTCGCCCGCGCCTTCGCCTTCCTCCGCGAGAACGGCGCCACCTACGGCTACGATGCCGCGCGCATCGCCGTCTGGGGCCAGTCCTCGGGTGCCCATCTGGCGCTCTGGGCGGCGCTCGACCAGATGGTCGCGGGGCCGGAGGGGATCGACGCGGTGGTGTCCTGGTACGCGCCCTCCGATCTCTTCGCCCTGGCCGCCGACCGCGCCGCCGACGATGTGCCCGACCGCCCCGGGCTCGACACCGGGCCGAGCCCGGAAGCACGCCTGATCGGCGCCCCGCTGCGCGAGAACCGCGCCCTGGCCGATGCCGCCAGCCCGCTCCATGCCCTCGGCGCGCTCGCGGCCGATCGCGCGCTGCCGCCGGCCCTCCTGGTCCACGGCACCGCCGACGCCATCGTCTCGCCCCGCCAGACCGAGCGTCTCCACGCGGCGATGCAGGCCCGCCCGGGCGCTCGCGTCACACTCCGCCGGGTCGAGGGGGCTGGCCACGGCGGCGAGGGCTTCGACGCCGAGGTCCCCCCCGCCGTCGCGTTCCTCAAGGCCGCGTTCGAGGATGCCGACTAGGCCTGAAGGGCCCAGCGGGGACCGCGAGCACGCAGCCCGATGACCGAGGCTTCGTGGGTCTGCACCGCCCGCGCCGGCTCAGACCGTCTCGATGCGCATCGCGACGGGGGCGCCGTCGCAGATGCCGCTCGCGTGGATGCGCTCCAGCGCCGCGTCGACCGCCGGGCGCGGGGCGTCGTGGGTGATCAGCACCACCGGGACCGAGCGCCCGCCCGAGCCGTCGTACTGGTGCATGCGCTGGATCGAGACGCCCTCGGAGCCGAGCGCGGCGGCCAGCTTGGCCAGCATCCCCGGCGCATCGGCCAGCATGACGCGCATGTAGTAGGGGGCATGCTCCTCGCCGTGGGGCTGGCGCGTCGCGGCGGCCAGTGCCGCCGCCGGCCGGCCGAAGAGCGGCGCCACGTGGCCCCGGGCGGCCGC
>JBCBPG010000095.1:0-9463 GCA_039820865.1 Pseudomonadota bacterium | reverse complement strand
CATCAGCGGCCAGGCCAGCGCCGCCATCGCGCCCGCGTCCAGCATCCAGACGATCGCGATGCCGCCCAGCGCATAGACCGCGCCCACGCCCAGCGAGATCCCCGGCGAGGCCCTGAGATCGGCGAGGCCGGCATTGATCGCAGCGCTCAGGTCCTCCCAGGTCGCCGCGCGCACCGCCGGCAGCGCGACGTTCTGCCCGGCGATATGGGTCGCCGTGTCGACATCGCTGCGCACGGCCGGCGCCGTCTTGCCGCTGTCGATGTCCCCGCTGATCGGGTCGCTGCCCGAATGGATGTCCGTCATGCGCGCCTCCCGTCGCCATGCACCGCGCCACCACGGGCGGCGATCGCTCTCAGCCTGCACTGTTAAGGAGCCACCGCGAAGCCCGCTTGGACATGGATCAAGCGCGCCGGCGGTGCCGGAAGGGCGGGCGCGTGAAGGGGCGCGATCCAGATCAAGGGGCGCCGGGCATGGCGTGGCTAGGGTGGCGGCAGTGAGGCCGACGAGGAGCCGTGCGATGACCGAGAACCCGACGCTTGATCGTGAGACCGCCGGTAAGACGACCGGGAAGGCGACCGGAGAGCCCGCCCCCGCCGTCCGCCCCGTCATCCACCCGCCGCGCAGCAATGCCGAGCCGCTGCTGACGGTCGAGGGCGTCGATTTCTGGTATGGCGCCCGCCAGGCGCTGTTCGGCGTCGACCTCGAGATCTTCCCGCGCGAGGTCATCGCCTTCATGGGCCCGTCGGGCTGTGGCAAGACCACGCTGCTCAAGTGCTTCAACCGCATGCATGACGACATCGCCGGCATGCGGATCGCCGGGCGCATCGCGCTGGGGGCCGAGGACATCTATGGCGCGGAGGTCGACCCGCCGCTCCTGCGTCGCCGCTTCGGCTGGGTCGCGCAGGCGCCCGACCCCTTCGCCGACAGCGTGCGCGAGAACGTCGCCTACGGCCCGCGCCTGCATGGCCTGGTCGAGGAGGACGAGATGGACGCCCATGTGCGCCACTGCCTCGAGGAGGCCGGTCTGTGGGACGAGGTCGCCGACCGGCTGGACGAGGATGCGCGGTCGCTCTCGGGCGGGCAGCAGCAGCGGCTCTGCATCGCGCGCGCCCTCTCGAACCGGCCGGAGGTGCTGCTGATGGACGAGCCCTGCTCGGCGATCGACCCGATCGCGGCGGCGCGCGTCGAGGGGCTGATCCGGCGCCTGGCCGAGGAGCGCGCCGTCGTCATCATCACCCACAACATGGGCCAGGCACGGCGGCTGGCGCACCGGGTCGCCTTCTTCAAGCTGGGCCGCCTGCTCGAGGTGGGGCCTGCCGAACGGGTCTTCGAGGCGCCCCAGCACCCCGACACGCGCGCCTATCTCGCCGGCCGCTTTGGCTGACGCGGCTGGCCGCGGCGGCAAACATGGCAGAACCGGGGCGGCGACGGCCCGGGCTGATGCAAGACTTCGACCCACTTCGGGACAGGTTTCGCGACATGCGGGTGGGCTGACTGTCCCACTCAAGTGCAAATGGACATCCGGGCGGAATCGCGGCAAATCTGTGGCTAGGGTGACTCGGTCTGTGTTCGTCGTTAGCGAGGTGAAGCGTGGGTTTTCTGTCGCTGTTTTCGCGGAAGGTAGAAGGCTCGTTCCGGCTGCTCGAAGAGGGCGAATGGGTCACGCTGCTGCGCCACATCCGTCGCCTGCCTGACGACCAGGTCTATGCGCGCTTCCTTTCGGACATGACGGACGAGGCGCTGGTGCGCTGGGCCAAGGCCAGCCAGTTCAACGACGTGATCGGCTGGTTCGTCGAGGGCCATCTGCGCGGCACGGTCGAGGTCGGCTATCGCGGCGAGCGCGCGGAATGCGGCGTCACCGTCGAGGACGAGTTCCGCGCCACCCGCGTCGGCCGCCAGCTGTTCCACAAGGCCTGTGCACAGGCGCGGTCGCAGGGCGCGACCTCGATGGCCATGCTGACCGAGTGCCAGGGCGAGCGCGACACCCGCACCATCGCCAGCCACCCGGGCTGGGAGATCAGCCGCTGCTACGCCCGCTCGATCATCCTGCCGCATGCCGAGCCCGAGCACCCGCTCTGGCTGATCCGCGACCTCAGCCACCGGCCGAGCCTGCTGCGGCGGCTGATGCCGGGCGAGGCCGCCATCCAGGACTAGGCTCCGGCCCCGTCGACGGTCAGCGCCGGAAGAGGGAACTCACGGCACCGCGCGCTCTACGAGCACGGGCCATAAGCTCGCCATGCAATCGACCGGACCTGACCCCGAGCTGACGCGGGACGGAGCGGGAGGCACCGTGTCCAGGGCGCAGGCCAACCGGACGCGAGCACACGGGCGCCCGGCAGGGCCCTGCCTGCCTCCGGCCCGGCCCGCCTCCGATGCGGCCACGCCGGCACGGCCCTGCCCACCCACGTCAGGATAGACCGGCGCGCATGAACATCCCGTTGCGTCCGAGCGTCCGGCAGCGTTCGCCGAAAGGTAACGGGATCGTGGCAACGATGACGTGGGAGGGCGCGAGGGCGCGCGTTTCCGGTCGGGCGGAAACCGCTCTAGAGCGCTTGCCGACCTGACTGCGTCAGGTCTCGCGCTCCAGGTTGTTTTGTTTGCCGCATTTTCTTGTCGCCAGACTGAGTCAGTCTGGCTGGAAAATGCTCTAGGGCCGGTAGGCGAACTGCCCCTCATGCGTCTCGTCGCAGGCGGCGTGGGTCCAGGTCACCGTCTCACCCCTCCAGGCCATGTCGATCGTGGCATAGATCCGGCGGCCCACATGGAAGGGGTCGCGCGTCATGTACGCCTCGCTGAGCGCGATGCGCAGCCGGCGACCGCGCGCCGACGGGTTCTGGTCGAAGAACCCGGCCAGCGCGGCCTCCGGCGGGGGCGCACAGCGGAAGACGTTGAGGTCGTTGCCCTCGTAGAATTCGAAGATCCGGAACGCCCCGCCCTCCAGCCCGACCCAGTCGCCCGACGCGCCCCGCCCGTAGACATGCACCTGCGACTGCGGCGGCGGCCGGGTGTACATGGCATAGCCGCCGAGCCGCCAGGTGTTGATCCGGTCGCCCGTGATCATCCAGGCGTGGATGCCGATCCAGGCGGCATGGACCGCCACCAGGGCCCCGACGAAGAGCTTCAGCGCCCGCGCGCGGTCGATCGAGACGTCAGAGAACATGGCCGAGGATCACGCTGAGTTTCACCACGTCGAGCGCCAGGAACGCCACGCAGACCGCCGCCAGCCAGGGCGGCATCCCGTAGCGGAAGGCCAGGCAGAAGAGCGCGATGTTCAGGACCTGGAAGTTCATCTCGTCGGCATAGAGCCCCGCCCCCATCAGGAACGCGATCTCGATGCCGAGGAACCAGAGACTGCGCACCCCGGCCAGCAGCAGCGCGCCCACGACCGCCTGCCAGCCCATCAGGAACACGCCGAGCGCCCTGTGCGCCGTGCAGGGCCCCTCGACCAGCGCATCGCCGCAGAGGAAGCCGAACAGCCGCTCGGTCTCGGAGCCGTGGAGGCTGAGATAGGCGATGAAGGTCCCGTCGAGATAGGTGCCCGCCACCAGCTTCTGCGCGCAGGCGCCCAGCATCACGACGCCCAGCGTCATGCGCAGATACCAGGCGTAGGTCTCCTCGTCCCACCAGCGCATGCCAAAGAGCGCCGCGACCGGGATCGCCCAGACCGAGAGCCAGCCGTGGTTGTGGTACCCGGCCCACTTCTCCGAGACATAGAGCAGGATTGCGCCCGCGAAGAGAGCGACGCCGATCCTGGACGTCCGCTCTGCCATCACGAGGCCCACGCTCACCCAGACAGCCAAGGTCGCCGCGACGAGGTGATAGCGCTCGAGATCGTAGTTGGCGTAGGTGTCCAGCATCTTGTGGACCGCCACGCTCAGGATCGCCATCGCCATGGCGAGGCGCATCCACAGCGCCCGGTCCTCCGGCGCGAGTGACGTCACGACGCGCGGTGGCGCAGCCGCGACGTGATCGGCAAGAACAGTCACGGCAATCTCCTGAACGAATTCTGTTTCAGGGTGGGCCGCGATTACGGCGGAAATGAGATGTGGCGCCTGGTGTCAGTTTCCCGTCAGCGACCGGCGGCAGCCTTCGGCCAGGAGCGCCTCGAGGGCGTCGAAATGCGCCTCCCAGCTGGGGCGCCGCCAGGCGGCGAGGCGCTCGACCTGTGCGGCGCGACGGCGCGAATCGGGCGCGGCATAGTCGCGGATCGCCGCCAGCCAGCCCTCGCCGTCCAGCGGGTCCAGCCATTCGGGCACATCGCCGCCGACGTCGCGCAGGGCCGGCAGATCGGCGGCGATGACGGGAACGCCGGCCGCCAGCGCCTCGGCCAGCGGCAGGCCATAGCCCTCGGCAAAGCTGGGGAACAGCAGCGCCCGCGCCCCCACCATCAGCTGCGCCACCGCCGCATCGTCGAGATCGGGATGCTCGAACACCGTCCAGCCCATCATGGGCGAGCGGTCCAGCATGTCGAAGACCTGCCCCGCCGCCCAGCCGCGCCGCCCGACGATATGCAGGCACGGCACCGGCACCTCGGGCCCGACATTCGACAGCCCGCGCCAGAGCGCGAGCATCAGGAGGTGGTTCTTGCGCCCCTCGATCGTGCCCAGCATGACGAAGTGGCCCGCGCCGCCCGGCGCCGCGCGGATCGTCGGCGCCGCCTCCGCCGGTGCCTCCGGCGCCGCGATGCCGAGCGGCAGGACCCGCGGCGGCGCCACCGCCCGCCCGCCCGCGCGCGCATAGGCGCGCACCGCCCGCGCCGTCGCCTCGGAGTTCGCGAGCAGCACGTCGGCCTCGATCGCGGCATCCAGCCGGCGCACGAAGCGGGCGGCCGCGCTCGGCTCGGCATATTCGGGATGGGTGACGGGGATCAGGTCGTGCAGCATCACGTGGCGGCGCACCCCCGCATCGCCGAGCGCGCCGAGGAGCCCCGCGGACAGGTTGTCATGGCCCACGTTCAGGTAGGCGCTGGCCTCGGGCAGCCGCCGCGCCATCGAGGCGAGGGCCTGCCGCTCGGCCGCCGCGGTGAGGGCCGGCAGGCGGGACAGTCCCGTCGCCGTCACCAGACCTGCCATCAGCCCCGCCACGCCGCCGCCGGCCGCATCGGCCGCGTGTCGGCGCAGCGTCGCCTCGCCCAGCCGCCTGCGCCGGTTCCGCCACGGCTCGGCCAGGGCGATCAGGTCGGCGGGGGGCGGCGTCTCTCCGGTGCCCGCGAGGCGGGTGAGCGCCTCGGCCACGGCGGGCGCGCCGGCGGGCGGGACCAGCAGCTGGCGACCGCCAAGGGCGGCGATGAGCCAGGCCCCGCCGGGACGGCCGACCGCCCAGTCCAGATAGGCACGCTCCACCCGGTCGATCCCGGTCGCCCGGGCATAGCGGAGCCGCTTGACCGACCGCGTGATGTCGAGGAGGACCGCGCAGGGCGCCGCCTCGCGCGCGGTCCCGGGCGCGCGGGGTGGCGCCGCAAGGGCCGACGGGTCGGGCGCGCTCGACCGGTCGAGGGCCGTGGCGTCGGGTCCCGCGACCTCGGCCCTCGCACCGCCCGTGCCCCCGGCCGCCGTCGCCGTCGCGGTGTCGTGGGGCGGATCGCCAGGCACCCCGGACTGCATCCCGGACTGCGCCCCGGACTGCGGCTCGCGGGCCTGGAAGGCACGGATGGTCGCGATCCGCTGCTCGTTGGGGGGGCCGGGCGGCAGGGAACGACGCGGGCGGCGCGGCCCGTTCGGGAACAGCGCGACGACGCCGCGGCGCGGCGCTCCCTCTCCGTTCTGCCCGTCGCCCTTGACCATCGGCCCCCGCCGCTCCCTCACGCCCGCCGCACCCCCGAGGGGCACGACGCTCAGGGCACGCCGACGCGTCCGGCTCACCCTAGGCCACGGGCACCTTAGCGCGCCGCTGCGCCCACCGCATCGTCAAGCATTGACGACGACGCGGCGTGCAGGGTTCCTGCCGCGGGGCGATCAGGCCGCCAGGTCTTCGATGGTCAGGCCCTTGAGGAACTGCGAGAACTCCGGCGCCAGGTCGTCGCGCATCAGCGCGAAGGCGACGGTGGCCTGCAGGAAGCCCTGCTTGGAGCCGCAGTCGTAGCGCCGGCCGTCGAAGCGGTAGCCGGTCACGCCGCCGGGCGCATCGACCTGGGCCGCGATCGCGTCGGTCAGCTGGATCTCGTTGCCCGCGCCCCGCTCGCCGCGGTCGAGATAGCTCATCACCGCGGGCGTCAGGATGTAGCGGCCGATCACGGCGGTGCGCGAGGGCGCCTCGGCCGGCTTCGGCTTCTCGACCATGCCGGCGACCTCGACGACCCGGCCGCTGTCCGCGCGCGGGGCGAGCACGCCGTAGCCGCTCGTCTTCTCCAGCGGCACGTCGAAGGCGGCGACCATGCAGCCGCCCTTGCCCCGCTCGGCATAGGCGTCGACCATCTGCGCCATGCAGCCGCGCGGCGCCTTGATCACGTCGTCGGGCAGGATCACGGCGAAGGGCTCGTTCGGGTTCAGCAGCCGCTTGGCGCACCAGACCGCGTGGCCGAGGCCGAGCGCCTCCTGCTGGCGGATATAGGCGATGGCGCCCGAGGGCATGGTGGCGCGGTTCACCTCGGCAAGGAGCGCGGTCTTGCCCTTGGAGGTGAGATCCTGCTCGAGCACGGGATGGCTGTCGAAGTAGTCCTCCAGCGAGGACTTGCCGCGCGCGGTGACGAAGATGAACTCCTCGATCCCGGCCTCGCGCGCCTCGTCGATCGCGTACTGGATCAGCGGGCGGTCGACCAGCGGCAGCATCTCCTTCGGCATCGACTTGGTGGCCGGCAGGAAGCGCGTACCCATCCCGGCGACCGGGAAGACCGCGGTGCGGACGCGTTTGCTCATGGCAAGACCCTCTCTCTCGCGTGGCGGGCCCATCCGGCGGCGCCCGGCCGGCCCGTTCGTGAACGCTGTCAGTCGATCCCCCGCGAGGACAGCGCTGCCTCGACAACGGGGACGTCCCCGGGATTGTTCACCTCCCAGAACGCCACGCCACCGCTGACCAGCGGGACGCAGTGTAGCGCAGTTCCGTGCTCGAGAAAGCGCAACTGCTCCAGACCTTCCGTTTTCTCCAACACCCCCGGTTGCATTGCAACATAACGCGACAGGGCGTCCGGCGTATAGGCATAGACACCGACGTGGTGCCATGCCGGGACAGTTTCCGCATCGGCGCCGTAGGGGATGACCTCCTTGGAAAAGTACAGCGCGCGCCCCGCCCGGTCGGTCACGGCCAGGGTGCCGCCGACGCGGCCCGCGGCGCGGTCGGCGCGGAAGCGGGCCAGCGCCTCGGCATCGCAGGCCAGCACCGGTGTCGCCACCTCGATGGCCGAATCGTTTCGCATCGCGCCGATCAGCGCCTCGACGAAGGCCGGCGGCGTGAGCGGCGCGTCGCCCTGCAGGTTGACGACGATCTCGGGCCGCGGGCCGGCCACCGTGTCCAGCGTGGCGGCCACCCGCTCGGTCCCGTTGGCGCAGGCGGCCGGGGTCATCGCGACCTCGGCGCCAAAGCCGCGGGCCGCCTCGGCAATGCGGTCGTCATCGGTGGCGACCAGCACGCGGTCGGCGCCCGTGACGGCCATCGCCGCCTCCCAGGACCGCTGCACCAGGCTCTTGGCGATGCCCGAGGCGCCCCTCAGCGCCACCAGCGGCTTGCCGGGAAAGCGGCTCGACTGGAAGCGCGCCGGGACGACGATCCAGACGCTCATGTCTCCTCCCCGCTTCCCCCGGACCCGGCCGCCTGCCCGGTCACGCGCTGGCGCCGGCGACCGCCTCATAGGCCGGGGCCGCCCGCTCGACCGGCACGCCGGGGGCGTGCGCCAGGAAGTACGGGTTGTCCCAGCCCGGCTTGCCATAGGCCAGCGGCGTGCGCCCGTCGACCAGGCTGACCGCACCTCCCGCGGCCGACAGCACCGCGTGGCCGGCCGCCGTGTCCCACTCCATCGTGCGCCCGAGGCGGGGGTAGAAGTCGGCCGCGCCCTCGGCCACCAGGCAGAACTTGAGCGACGATCCGGCATTGCGCGTCTCGGCGACCTCGAAGGCACCGATCACCGCGGCGGTCTCGGCGTTCATGTGCGACTTGGACGCCACGACAGCCAGCGCCGCGGGGTCGGGGCGGCGCACGGTGATCGGCCGGCGGGTGCCGCGGATCTCGGCGCAGCCGTCATCGGTCTCGGCGATCCAGGCGCCCTGCCCGACCCGCCCGGCATAGAGCCGCCCGCGCGCCGGCGCAAAGACCACCCCCGCCACCGGCGTCCCGCCCTCGATCAGGCCGATGTTCACGGTGAAGTCGCCGCGGCGCTGCACGAACTCCTTGGTGCCGTCCAGCGGGTCGACCAGGAAGAACGCGCCCTCGGGCCGGATGCCCTGGCTCGCCACCTGCTCCTCGGTCACGGCGGCGATGGCGGGATAGGCCTCGGCCAGCCCCTCGGCGATCAGCGCGTCGGCCGCGAGATCGGCCTCGGTCACCGGCGAGGCGTCGGCCTTGGCGGCGGCCTCGATCGCGGCCGAGGGGTCGCCGCGGCGATAGACGCCCATGATCGCACGCCCCGCGCGGAGCGTGATGCCCGCCAGCACGTCGAGCGACACGCCGTCGGCGCTGGTGCCCACCTGCCCGGTATCCTCGATCCCCATGGCTCTCACCCTCCCACTCCCGTGCCAACAATTCCGCATTGCACTATCCTTCCGCGGCGCGGTGCGAAAGCCCGCCGGACATCGCCCCGCGATGGCGCAGCCGCCCGCCCCGGCCCGGGCCGCACCGCCAGCCGCCGTCCCGCCCCGGATCAGCACCCTGGCGCATAGCGTTCCACGTTTGAGGTTAATCATTCGTTTACCAATCAACCGAAGCGGGTGGCGGCGGCGCCTGGCCGCGGCGGCGGGCGGGCGGTGCAGCCGGGTTGCGTCCGGCGCCCCGCGGGGCCATCCCTCGGCAGGCGGCGCCCCGGCCCTGCCTGCCCGCCTGCCCGCCCGCCTGCCTGCCTGCCTGCCTGCCTGCCTGCCTGCCTGCCTGCCTGCCGAGACGAGGATACGCCGATGACCGCCCTGCTGCGCCACGACGCGCCCGACTTCGACACCCGCTTCCGCGCGCTGACGCTGGCCAAGCGCGACAGCGATGCTGGCGTCGACGGCGTGGTCGCCGAGCTGCTGGCCGACGTGCGCGCCCGCGGGATCGAGGCGGTGCTCGAGCTCACCCGCCGCTTCGACCGCTGGGAGGCCACCGAGGCCACGCTCGCCTTCACCGAGGCCGAGATCGACGCCGCCGTCGCCCGCGTACCCCCGGCCGAGCGCGAGGCGCTGGAACTCGCCGCGGACCGCATCCGCGCCTACCACACCCGCCAGCTGCCCGAGGATGCCGAATGGGAGGACGAGGCCGGCATCCGCCTCGGCTGGCGCTGGTCGGCCGTGGGCGCGGCGGGGCTCTACGTGCCGGGGGGCACGGCGGCCTACCCGTCCTCGGT
>JBCBPG010000094.1:0-9544 GCA_039820865.1 Pseudomonadota bacterium | reverse complement strand
GAGGCGGAGGCGATGCTGGGCGATGCCGAGATGCGCGACCTGGCGCGCGAGGAGCTGGAGGCGCTGGATGCCGGCCTGCCGGTGCTGGAGCAGGAGATCCGGCTCGCGCTGCTGCCCCGCGACGCCGCCGACGACCGCGCGGCGATCCTGGAGATCCGGCCCGGCACCGGGGGCGACGAGGCGGCGCTCTTCGCCGGGGATCTCATGCGCATGTACACGCGTTACGCCGAGGGCGCGGGCTGGCGCGTCGAGATGCTGGAGGAGAGCCATGGCGAGCTCGGCGGGCTGAAGGAGGGTGTCGCGGCGGTGCGCGGCGACGGCGTCTTCGCCAAGCTCAAGTTCGAGAGCGGCGTGCACCGGGTCCAGCGCGTGCCGGTGACGGAATCGGGCGGGCGCATCCACACCTCGGCCGCGACCGTCGCCGTGCTGCCGGAGGCCGAGGAGGTCGATGTCGCGATCCGGCCCGAGGATATCCGCATCGACACCATGCGCGCCAGCGGGGCGGGCGGACAGCACGTGAACACCACCGACTCGGCCGTGCGGATCACCCATCTGCCGACCGGGATCGTCGTGACGAGCTCGGAGAAGTCGCAGCATGCCAACCGGGCGCGCGCGATGGAGGTGCTGCGGGCGCGCCTGTTCGATGCCGAGCGCCAGCGGGCGGCGGCCGAGCGGGCGGCCAAGCGCAAGGGCCAGGTGGGCTCGGGCGACCGGTCCGAACGCGTGAGGACCTACAACTTCCCGCAGGGGCGGGTGACGGATCACCGGATCGGGCTGACGCTCTACCGGCTGGAGCAGGTGATGGCAGGAGACCTGGGCGAGATCGTCGACGCGCTGATCGCGGCCGACCGCGCCGAGAAGCTGGCGGCGGAGGGGTTGTGACGGGCGCCGGGGACGACAGAAGCGACGCTGCGCCGGACGAGACCCGTGACGGGGCGCCGGGGCCCACCGAGGCGGCTGATGCTGCGCCGGCCCGCAACCCTGCCGGGGCCGAAGTCGGCGACGCCGGTGTCAGGGGCGATGACATGGTGGCGGGCGAGGCCGGCGGCGCGCCGTCGACGCCCGGCGATGGCGCGGGTGCCCCGGGCCGGGCGGCCGCCGCACGCGGGGCGCGCCGTCGGGCCGGTGTCGGGACGACCCGCGACGCCGCGATCGAGACGGCGGCGCGACGGCTGGAGGCGGCAGGGGTGCCGGGCGCGGGTCGCGATGCCCGGCTGATCGCGCGCTGGGCGGCGGGGCTTGGCGCCGCGGGGCTGGCGGCGGCCGGCGACCGGGTGATGTCCAAGGCCGAGGCGCGGCGCTTCGAGGCGGCCGTGGCCGAGCGGATCCGCCGGCGTCCGCTGGCGCAGATCACCGGACGCCGGCTCTTCTGGGGCTTCGAGTTCCGGGTGACGCCGGCGGTACTGGACCCGCGGCCCGAGAGCGAGACGCTCGTGGCCGAGGCGCTGGCGCTCGGGCCGACGCTGCCGGCGGCGCCCTCGGTGGTCGATCTCGGCACCGGCAGCGGCTGCCTGCTGATCAGCGTGCTGGCCGGGCTGCCCGGGGCGCGCGGCCTTGGCATCGATGCCTCGGCCGCGGCGCTGGCCGTGGCGGCCGAGAACGCCGCGCTGGCGGGCCTGGCCGGGCGGACGCGCTTCGAGCGGGGCGACTGGTGGTCGGCCGCGACGCTGTCGTCCGGCAGCGTCGACCTCGCGCTCTGCAACCCGCCCTATGTCTCCGGGGCCGAGATCGAGGGGCTGGACCCGGAGGTGCGCCTCTTCGAGCCCCGCTCGGCCCTCGTGCCCGATCCCGACCCCGCGGGCGACGGGCTCGGCGCCTATCGCGCGGTGCTGGCCGGGGCGGGGCGCTACCTCGCGCCGGGGGGCTGGCTGGTGTTCGAAGTGGGCCAGGCGCAGGCTAATGCCGTGGCAGGGCTTGCAGAGCGGGCCGGCTTGGTGGATATGTCGGTGAGGCGGGACATGAACGACCATGAACGGGTGGTCATGGGCCGCCGGCAGCCCAGGTAGGGGTGCGGGGGACGCGAGGGCGGAAAATTTCCGTGCCGTCGGGGCAGAGAGGCGTTGAGCGCCGGCGCGTCGCCCATTAGAACCGTGAGGCCGAAAGGGTATGAGGGCGCCGTGAGACAGCCTTCGCGACCAACCGGCGTCGCTGCTTGAGCGCACTCCCGGAAGATCGGGAACCGCCCCGGTCTTCGAACCGGCTCACTGCCGTGACTTCACGGCACCGCTCACAGCGGTATGGGGCCCATACAGTCCGAACGCGATGAGACCAGCACAGAAACAGAACAGGGTCCGCAGTCGCGGCAACCGCAAGGGCGGCAACGGCGGTGGCAACAACCTCAACCGTGTCTACGAGAGCGCCGGCCCCGAGGGGAAGGTGCGCGGCACGCCGCAGCAGATCGTCGACAAGTATCTCTCGCTGGCGCGCGATGCGCAGACCTCGGGCGACCGGGTGACGGCGGAGAACTTCCTGCAGCATGCCGAGCACTACCAGCGCATCCTCACGGCCGCGCTTGGCGCGCAGGCCGAGCGGCGCGATCCTGCGGGCGAGGACGACGACGACGAGCGCCAGCCGGCGCCCGCGGAGGCACGTGCCAACGGCAACGGCAACGGCGCGGCCGCGGGTCTGAACGGCAGCAGCCAGGGCCATGACGACGACGCGCCGGCCGATGAGGCGGAGCGCGACGGTCAGGACGGATCGCGGCGTCGCCGGCGGAGCCGCCGGGGCGAGGACCGCGATGGCGAGGGCGCGCAGGCGCGCCGCTCCGGCGGTTCGCACGGGTCGGGCGAGAGCGAGGCCACCGCGGCGACGGACGATCCGTCGGGCGCCGAGGGGGCCGTCGAGCGGCCGGCCGAGGACGCGGCGCATCGCGGGAGCGGTGAGCCTGCGGGCGATGGCGACCCCCGCGACGGCGATCCCCGCGACGGGGCCCGGCAGGCGCCGGGCGGTGCCGTCATCGACAGCTTCGCCACCATCGAGCCGGAGGACGGCGCCCCGGGGCCCGACATCGTCGTCGACCAGCAGGTCGAGACACCGCCCCGCCGCCGCCGCCCCGCCCGTCGCGCCAAGGCCGAGGACGACGCGCCGGCGGTGACGCCCGGCGAGGACGGCTGATGGACCTCCGGGCCCGTCACGCAGGCGATGCCCCGGAAGCCACCGCGCGCCACGCTGCGTGATACGATGGTGGCCGTTACCGCCATCGCCGGGTGACCCCGGTCGTGAGTTCGGCGCGGCCTCTCGCTGGCCGCATCTCGGGCCGTGGGCCTGGCGCGGGTCCGAGCCCTCGTGTGCGGCGTAGCGGTCGGACCGCGCGCTTCGCCCCCATATGGCCCTGCCCACCCACGCCCCTTGTTGCCCTGCCCGCCCACGTCAGGATACGACCCAATCATCGAACATTTAGTGAACGTCGCTCGACCCGGGCGGGCACGGGCCGGTAGTGATGCTCGCCCGGCGGCCAGGCTGACCCGAGATCATTGACGGCCGGGCACGGTCGTTTGCTCGGGGTGGGGCGCCGGAGCGCAGCGGAGGCGCCCGCGTTCGCCGTCATGCGGGGGGCCTGGCCATGGCGGCGCGTGTCGCGGCGCGGTGCCGGGTCTCGGGGTGCCCAGGTCAGGTGTCGCGGGTCGCCAGGGCGGCGGCGAGGGCGAGCCAGGCGTCGATGTCGAGGGTCTCTGCACGGCGGGTGGGCTCGATGCCGGCGGTCTCGAGCAGGGCTTCCGGGTCACCCAGCGCTTTCAGGGACGAACGGAGCATCTTGCGGCGCTGGCCGAAGCCGGCGGCGGTGACGCGTGAGAGGGTGGCGGGGGGCACGTTGCGGCGGGGCTCGGCCGGCTCGATCCGGACGACGGCGGAAGTGACTTTGGGCGGCGGCGTGAAGGCGCGGGGGCCGACCTCGAAGCGGAGCTGCGCGCGGGCGCGCCACTGGGCGAGGACGGCGAGGCGGCCATAGGCGGCGGTGCCGGGGGCGGCCACGATGCGCTCGGCCACCTCGCGCTGGAACATCAGCGTGAGGGACGCCCAGCGGGGTGGCCAGGCGGGGGGCGAGAGCCAGCGCACCAGCAGCTCGGTCCCGATGTTGTAGGGCAGGTTGGCGGCGATGCGGACCGGGCCCTCGATGCCGGCGAGGGGGTCGAGGGCGAGGGCGTCGCCCTCGATCACCTCCAGCCGGCCGGGCCAGGCAGCGGCAATCTCGGCCAGCGCCGGCAGGGCGCGGGGATCGCGCTCGACGGCGATCACGCGCCCGGCGCCCTCGGACAGCAGCGCGCGGGTGAGGCCGCCAGGGCCGGGGCCGATCTCGAGCACGGTATGGCCCTCGAGCGGGCCGGCGGCGCGGGCGATGCGGCGGGTGAGGTTGAGATCGAGGAGAAAGTTCTGGCCGAGCGCCTTCTTGGCGGCGAGGCCGTGGCGGGCGATCACCTCGCGCAGCGGCGCCAGCCCGTCGCCGGTGGCCAGATCGGTCGAGGCGGCGCCGTCGAGGTCGCCGGGCCGGGGGCGGTCGCCGGTGGCGCCGTCGGAGGCGTCGGCGCCGCGGCCGGGCCGCCGGCCGGGCGGCCTCATGCAGGCTCGGTCGTGGTGCGGCGGCGGGCGGCGAGCTGGCCGGCGAGGCGGATCGCCTCGACCAGGCTGGTGGGATCCGCCATCCCCTTGCCCGCGATGTCGTAGGCGGTGCCGTGGTCGGGCGAGGTGCGCACGAAGGGCAGGCCCAGCGTCACGTTCACGCCGCGGTCGAAGTCGAGCGCCTTCACCGGGATCAGCGCCTGGTCGTGATACATCGCGATCGCGACGTCATAGCGGGCGCGCGCGGCGGCGTGGAACAGCGTGTCGGCCGGGTGCGGGCCGGTGGCGGCGATCCCCTGCTCGCGCAGCGCCTCGACCGCCGGGGCAATGATGTCGATGTCCTCGCGGCCCATCGCGCCCTCCTCGCCCGCATGGGGGTTGAGGCCGGTGATCGCGAGGCGCGGCGCGGCGATGCCGAAGTCCTGCGCCAGCGCGCGGGCGGTAAGGAGCGCGGTCTCGACGATCAGCTCGGCCGACAGGAGGTCGAAGACGCGCACCAGCGGTTCGTGGATCGTCACCGGCACGACGCGCAGCGATGGCCCGGCGATCATCATGACCGTCCGGCCCACGCCGCCGAGGCGGGCGAGATACTCGGTATGGCCGGGATCGATGAAGCCGGCACCCTCGTAGAGCACCTTCTTGTTGACCGGGTTGGTGACGACCCCGCTCGCCTGGCCCTCGACCGCCAGCGCGACGGCGCGGTCGATGGCGCGCACGGTGGCGGGGGCGTTGGACGGGTCGGCCTGGCCCGGCACGGCCGGGTGGGCCAGCGGCTGGGGCAGCACGGGCAGGGCATCGGCGAAGACGGCCGCCGCCTCGGCCGGGTCCTCGATCACCCGGACGGGCGCGGTGGCGATCGCAGCCAGCCGGTCGGGGTCGTCGATGGCGAAGAAGGGCGGCAGGGCGGCCTCGCCCCGACGGGTCCAGGCGGCCAGCGCGATCTCGCCGCCGATGCCGGCGGGATCGCCCATGGTGAGGGCGAGGGGGAGGGGGCCCGGCATCAGCGGAGCTCGATCAGGGCGTCGCGCTTCAGCTCCTGCAGCAGCCCCTCGGCCAGGCGGTCGGACTGCTCGGCCACCAGCCGCTCGCGCACCGCCTCGCGCGCGGCGGGGTCGTTGGCGCTGCTGTCGCCCGAAAAGCCGCGGCGGTCCATCATTCGGATGAGCGAGACGCCGCCCGGCACCTGGATCGGGCGCGAGACCTGGCCGGGGCCGATCTCGGCCAGCGCCTCCTGCAGCTCGGGCGGCAGCTCCGACGCGCTCATCCAGCCGACCTCGCCGCCCGCCTCGGCCGTCGAGGTGCGGGAGTGGCGGCGCGCGGCCTCGGCGAAGGCCTCGGTGGTGGTCGCCTCGGTACGGATACGCTCGGCCAGGCGCAGCGTCGCCTCGGGGCCGCGGTTCTGGCCGACGGGCAGGCCGATCTCCTGCAGGCGGTAGTCGACCTGGTCGGCGGCGGTGCCGAGCGCGAATTCGCGGTCGATCTCGGCCTCGCCCGGCTGGATGCGGCTGGCGAAGCGGCTGCGCACGACCGAGCGCCAGGCCATGTTCGCGGCGACGAAGTCGCGGAGCGAGGCGCCGGTGATGCCCTGGTTGGCGGCCAGCGTCTCGAGCTCGGCCGGGGTGACCTGCAGGCGGGAGGAGAGCGTGGCGAGCCCCTCGGCCAGCAGCTCGTCGTCGGGCTCGATGCCGATGCGCGCGGCCTCCTGCAGCTTGATGCGGTCCTCGACCAGCGCGTTGAGCGCGGCGCCCTGCAGCGCCTCGACGCTGGCCGCCGGGAAGCCGAGGAGGCGCAGCAGCCGCGCCCGCTGCTCGACATCGAAGGCAGTGACCGCGCTGTCGTTGACGACGGCGACGGGACGGAACGGGGTCGCGGTGGCCGCCTGCTCCTGCGCCGGCGCCGGCGCGGGCGGCAGGGCCGCCGCGGCACCGAGGAGCAGCGCGAGCGCCGCGAAGGGTGCCACGGCACGGCGGACAATCGGGCCCCGGACGGGCTGGATGCGGGTCATGGGTCGGCTCCTCGCATGGCGCGCGGCCGGGCGGCGATGGGGCCGCGCCCGGGCCGGTGCGCCTGTGTGCCCCGGTGTGCGGGGCGGGTTCAAGGGGCGTCGGCGCCTCGACCCGCTCACCGTCCCTCGCGGCGGCGTGTCACGGGGGCCGTGACGGGGGCGTGTGACGGGGGCGTGTCGCGGCGCCCGGTGATGCCGCAGGCGCGTCCCGCGCCGGAGGCCCCCGGCGCAGCCGTCAGCGCACGGTCGTCGCGTCGCCCAGCTTGCGGATGTCGCCCGCGCCGAAGAGGCCGCGGTCGCGGAGATCGCTGCCCAGCGTCAGGAGCCGCACCTGCACGCCGACCGAGGTCGAGGCCGGCGTGTCCTCGCTCTCGGTAAAGCGGCGGCGCACGACAAGGTCGATGGCGCAGCACTCGTTGGCATAGCTGATGCCGCCGCCGATCTGCACGAACTCGTTCGCCTGCAGGTCGCGCTGCATGATCCCCTCGACCGACCACTCGTCGCTGAGCGCCAGCGAGGCCAGCGTCGTCACCTCGCCGCGGTCCTCGTCGGTGCCGGCATTGGGGCTCGCCTCGAGGAAGGTGTAGCCGACCGAGACCGCCGCCGGGCCATAGGTCATGTCGGCCAGGATCTCGTTGCGGCTGAAATCGAAATCGCCGTCGAAGCGCAGGCGATGGGCGACGCGGAAGACGTCCTCCCAGCCCGCGCGCCAGCCGACGACCCAGTCCGACTCGGTCCCGTTCAGGCCCGAGCCTTCCGCGAACTCGTCGGCCGAGGTGAAGCGGAACAGCCGCCCGCCGTCGAGCGACAGGAACAGCCCGTCATCCGAGAGCCGGGTATAGCGCGTGCCGAGCGTGATCCGCGTCCCCTCCTCGACCGCGTCGAGGCCCGAGAAATGGTCGATGTCGAAGAGCGAGAGCTCGTCGAACTCTGTCTGCTGGCTGTCCTCGTTCGAGAACGGCGTGTCGTTGCCGCCGAAGGGCGCGATCACGACCTGCGCCATCGGTTCGATCACATGCGCCGCGCCGTCGAAGCCGTCGGCGATCAGGGGGAAGCGCGCCTCGACCCCCGCGCGGGGCGTCAGCCGGCCGCGCGTGTCGTCGCTACCCTCCGAGGAGCCGGCATCGTCGAAGCTGAGGAAGACGTCGCCCGTGAGCGAGGCGAAGCCCTTCACCGCAAGGCCCACGGGAAAGACCTCCTCGCGCTCCCAGTCCGCGCCCATGGTCAGGCGGGTCGTATCGGTGCCGACATTGCGGAACAGCGTCTGCGTGTTGGCGAAGACGCCGGCGCGCCCGCCGATCCCCGGCGCGTCGATCTCGTAGCGCGCATCCAGCATCGGCAGCACGCGCGGGATCGGGCCCGCCGGCTCGTCATCGCGCAGCGACTGGAAATAGACGCCCGAGAGCTCGAAGAACCAGTCGCGCTGGTAGTTGCGGATGAAGGCGGTCGAGGTCAGCCGGTCGTCGTCCGAGATCTCGAAGAAGCGCAGATAGGCGTCGTCCGAGCTGACCGTGACGTCCCAGCCCCACTCGGTCCCGTCCGGCCCCGCGCCGAGGGCGAAGGTCGCGTCGGTGTCGACATGGCCCTGCAGCTCTGCGTCGCCGGTGAAGTCGGTCTGCACGACGGAGCCGCGGAAGGTCATGAGCCCGGCGTCGAAGGCACGGCGGAACTCGGCATCCAGGATCACGCCGTCATCGGTGGTGAAGAACGGCTGGAAGGTCACGTCGGTCGAGGGGTCGATCGCCCAGAAGAAGGGCGTGCGCAGCCCCGCGCCGTAGTTGCCCGAGTTCGAGAAGGTCGGCACCAGGAAGCCCGAGGCGCGCTCGACCGTCGGGTCGGGGTGGCGGAAGTAGGGGAGCCAGGCGACCGGCACGCCGAGCACGTCGAAGAACGCGTTCTCGTAGTGGATCATCCGCTCCTCCTCGTCGTGGATCACGCGGCGCGCGCGGATCCGCCAGAGCGGTGTCGGGTCTTCGGTGCAGACGTCGCAGGGGCTGTAGACCGCGCGGCTGAGCGTGTTGTAGCGGCCGTCGACGCGCCGGCCCTCGACCGCGGCGAGCCGGGCGCGCCCGCCGCCCTCCTCGACCGGCCTGCCGGTGGCGATGACGCTGCGCGCGCCCTCGACCATGCCGTCATAGAGCTCGGCGTCGAGATCGGCGGCGTCGGCGAAGACGGTGGTGCCGGTGGGGTCGCGCAGCACGATGTCGCCGGTCGCGGCGATCCGCCCCGTGTTGCTGTCATAGGTGATGGCGTCGGCGGTCAGCGTCCGCTCGCCGTAGAAGACCTGGACATTGCCCGTGGCCGTGACGGTCCCGGCCTCGCTGTCATAGGTCACGCCGTCGGCGACCAGGGCGACGGGCGTGTCCGGTGGCGGTGCGATGGGGCCCAGCCCGGGGCGGTCGCGCCGCTCCTGCGCCGGCACGGTCGGCAGGGCGAGGCGGGGCGCCGAGGCGGGCACGCCGGCGCTGGCGAACCCGGGGCTGGCAAACCCGGGTCTGGCGAGCCCGTCGGGACGGGCCACGGGCGCGGCAGCGGACGCTGCACCGGGCGTGGCAGCGGGCTTGGCAGCGGGCTTGGCGTCGGGCTTGGCGTCGGGCTTGGCGTCGGGCGGCGGCGAGGCGGGCGCGGCGGTTTCGGCCGCTGGCGCTGTCGCAGCCGCCGTCGCGACCGTCCCGCCACCCGGGCGCCGGGGCGGCAGGGGAGGCGCGACAGGCGTGCCGGTCGTGTCACGCTGCGCCGTCGGCGCGGTCTCTGCGGGGCCTGGCGCGCGCGCCTCGACCGTCGGTGCCGTCAGCAGGTCGGCCAGGCCGGGGAACGGGGTCGCGGGGGAGGGTGTCCCCATCGCCGTCGCGGCGCCGTGGTCCCCGCCGCCGGCCAGGGTCTCGCCGCCGGGCAGGGTCAGGTCGCCGGGCAGGGTCTCTTCGTCGGGCAGGGCCTCGCCGTCGCGGCGGGTGTGGCGGCGGGTGTGGCCGCGGGGCGGTT
>JBCBPG010000093.1:0-9608 GCA_039820865.1 Pseudomonadota bacterium | reverse complement strand
GGGTCGCGGGGTCGACCGCCAGCGGATCGACCGCCAGCGTCCCGGCCGTCGCGCCGCCTGCAGGCTGACCGGCCTCCTCGCCGGCCTCGAGCGCGGCCAGCGCCGCACGTGCCTCCTCGGGCGTCATCTGCTCGCCGGGCACCGCGGTTGGGGCGCCCGCGGGCGCAAGCTGCGACTGCTCGCCCGGATCATAGCCGCTCGGCAGCCGGCTCGGCCGGTCGAAGGCGCTGCCCGGCGGGCTCAGCGACGTCGGCGGCAGCGCCGCGCCGCCGCCAAGCGCCGCACCCGACGGCGCCGCGCCCGGCGCCCCGCCGCCCGCGGGCGCGCCCGCCGTTGCGCCGATGGTGATGGCCGGGCTCTCGGCCCCGGCACCCGTCGGCGCGGCGATCGCACCCGCCCCCGGCTGGGCCACGCCCGGCGCCCGCGACGGTGCCGCCACGCTGGGCGCGCGGGTCACCGACGCGGCCGCGTCCGGCACGGCCGCCGTCTCGGTGAAGCTGCCGCTTGAGCGCGGACCGCTCCGGCCCTCGGCCTCGCGATCAGCCGCGTCCTCGGTGCCGTCGCCCGTCGGGCGCAGCGCCGTCTCGGTCGATGGCGCGGGCATCAGCATCACCGCCGTGACGAGACCCACGCCCAGCATCAGCGCCCCCAGCACGACGCCGCGCAGGACGCCGCCGAACCAGCTGCCCTCGCCCGAGGCGCGCCGCCCCGCCCGCTTCTTCCACTTTCCCGCCACGCCGACCCCCCGTTCGTCGACCCGTCACACGACCCGGCGCAGGATGCGCCACGATCGCCCTCAAACCCCGCATGCTGCCCGCTCACCGGCGTGGATCGCCCCGTTGCGGCACGCCCACCCCGCCGCGTTGCGGCACGCCCACCCCGCCGCGTTGCGGCACGCCCACCCCGCCGCGCATCGACCCGATCGGCGCCCGTCCCGCGGCGCACTGGCCGCTCGAGGCGCCGCCTTCGGGCGCTGTGTACGGCACCGGCGCTTGACGCTCCACCGGCTGTCGGCACAAGTCACACGATGACACTGCCGGTCAACGGGGCCGGCGCCCCCGCTCCGGTCGCGACAGTGCGACGCCTCGACCGGGCCCCTCGACCCATGGACGCCCCGCCGTGACCGTCACGCCGTCGACCCAGAACCCCGGACCGAACGCATGCTGCTCCTGATCGATAACTACGACAGTTTCACCTATAATCTCGTGCATCATCTGGGCGTTTTGGGGGCGGTGCCGCAGGTGATGCGCAACGACGCCATGACGGCGGCCGAGGCGCTGGCACTCAGGCCCGCCGCCATCGTGCTCTCGCCCGGGCCCGGCACGCCCGGCGATGCCGGCATCTGCATGGACCTGATCCGCGAGGCGCCGACCGACCTGCCGATCTTCGGCGTCTGCCTCGGCCACCAGGCGATCGGCGAGGTCTATGGCGCGACGGTCGGGCGCTGCCACGAGGTGCTGCACGGCAAGCTCTCGACCATCAGCCATGGCGACAGCGGGGTCTTCGCGGGCCTGCCGCAGGGGTTCCTGGCCACGCGCTACCACTCGCTGACCGTGCTGGCGGAGACGGTGCCCGAGACGCTGGAGGTCACGGCACGCTCGCAGTCGGGCGTGGTCATGGGCATCGCGCATCGCACACGGCCGGTCCACGGCGTCCAGTTCCACCCGGAATCGATCGCCAGCGAGCATGGCAAGGCGCTGCTGGCCAACTTCCTGTCGATCGCGGGCCTCGCGGCGGAGAGCCCGGCGTGAGCGGCGACCTGCGCCCGCTGATCGGCCGCGCCACCCAGGGCCCGCTGACGCGTGCCGAGGCCGAGGAGGCCTTCGACATCATCATGGGCGGCGGTGCGACGCCGGCGCAGGTCGCGGGCTTCCTGATGGCGCTGGCGATGCGCGGCGAGAGCGTGGACGAGATCGCGGGCGCCGCCAGCGTCATGCGCGCCCGCGCGGCCCGCGTCACGGCGCCCGAGGGCGCGATCGACATCGTCGGCACCGGCGGCGACGGCAAGGGCACGCTCAACATCTCGACCGCGGCGGCGCTGGTGGTGGCGGGCGCGGGCGTGCCGGTGGCCAAGCACGGCAACCGCGCGCTCTCCTCCCGCGCGGGCGCGGCCGATGCGCTGGGCATGCTGGGTGTCGAGGTGATGGTGCCCGCGGCGGTGGCCGAGGCCGCGCTGGCCGAGACCGGCCTCTGCTTCATGATGGCGCCGATGCATCATGCGGCGATGCGTCACGTGCAGCCCGTGCGCATGGAGATGGGCGTGCGCACCGTCTTCAACATCCTGGGCCCCCTGACGAACCCGGCCGGGGTCAAGCGCCAGCTGACCGGCGCCTATGCCCCCCACCTGCTGCGCCCGATGGCCGAGACGCTGGCCGCCCTCGGCCACGAGGCCGCCTGGCTGGTGCACGGCGGCGACGGCACCGACGAGCTCTCGATCGCCGGGCCCTCGCGCGTCGTCGCGCTGGAGGCGGGCACGATCCGCGAGTTCGAGGTGACACCCGCCGATGCCGGTCTCGCCCGGCATCCCTTCGAGGCGATCCTCGGGGGCGAGCCGGCCGCGAATGCCGAGGCGCTGAAGGCCCTGCTCGACGGCGCCCCCTCGGCCTATCGCGACGCCGTCCTCCTGAACGCCGCCGCCGCCCTCGTCGTCGCCGGCCGCGCCACCGCCCTGTCCGAAGGAGCCGCGCTGGCGGCCGAGAGCATCGACACCGGCGCCGCGAAGGCCAAGCTCGACGCCCTCGCCGCCGCCACCGCCGGCAAGGCGTGAGCCGGAACGGGCGCATGGTTCACGGTGGACTTCAGGGCTCGCCCCCTCCCACGTCATGATTGCCGGCAAAGCGTGATTTTTCTCCGAACGCTGCGCCGCCCGCGGCCGCAACGGCCTACGATCGGACTTACCGAACGTGGGGCGAATCGGTGGTAACCTGACGCGGGAGGGTGCGGGAGCGCGCGCCCGTCACAAGACGCCGGCCGCGGCGAGGTCGCGAGCGGCGGTCCGGGAGCGGGCATCGCCGCTACCGGCGGCCTTGCCCGCCCGACGGCGGGCGACGCGACCGCGACGGCGTTGCATGGCCCCGCCCGCCGGTGCAGATAACGGCCATGACCATTCTCGACCGTATCGCCGCCTACAAGCGCGAGGAGGTGGCGGCCGCCCGCGCCGCGCTCAGCCTCGCCGAGCTCGAGGCCGAGGCCCGCGCCGCCGGCCCCGTGCGCCCCTTCGCCGGCGCGCTCACTGCCGCCGCCGCCGACGGCTACGCGCTGATCGCCGAGGTCAAGAAGGCGAGCCCCTCCAAGGGCCTGATCCGCGCCGACTTCGACCCCGCCGCGATCGCCGCCGCCTATGCCTCGGCCGGGGCCGCCTGCCTCAGCGTCCTGACCGACACGCCCAGCTTCCAGGGCGCACCCGGCGATCTGCGCGCCGCCCGCGCCGCCTGCGCGCTGCCCGCGATCCGCAAGGACTTCATGCTGGACCCCTGGCAGGTGGTCGAGGCGCGGGCCTGGGGCGCCGACTGCATCCTGCTGATCATGGCGATGATCGACGATGGCTGCGCCGCGGAACTCGCCGCCGCGGCCACCGACTGGGGCATGGACGTCCTCGTCGAGGTCCATGACGAGGCCGAGCTCGACCGCGCCCTCGCGCTGCCCTCGCGCCTCGTCGGCATCAACAACCGCGACCTGCGCACCTTCGAGACCCGCCTCGAGGTGACCGAGCGTCTCGCCCCCCGCATCCCCGCCGATCGCGACATCGTGGGCGAGAGCGGGCTCGGCGCGCCGGCCGACCTCGCCCGCCTCGCCCGCATCGGCGTCCGCCGCTTCCTGGTGGGCGAGAGCCTGATGCGCCAGCCGGACATCGCCGCCGCCACCCGCGCGCTGCTCGCCGACCCGCTGCCCGCCGCGACCCCGGCCCATGGCTGACGACACGCGCGCCGAAGGCGCCGGCACCGCCGGCTCGCCCGCCGAAGGCACGCCGGAGGCGCCCCGCTTCACCCATTTCGACGACCAGGGCCGCGCGCAGATGGTCGATGTCGGCGCCAAGCCCGTCACCGAGCGTACCGCGACCGCCCGCGGCGCCGTGCGCATGGCGCCCGAGACGCTGGCGATGATCGTCGAGGGGCGGGCGAAGAAGGGCGATGTCCTCGCCGTCGCACGCCTCGCCGGCATCATGGCCGCCAAGCGCACTGCCGACCTGATCCCGCTCTGCCACCCGCTGATGCTCTCCAAGGTCACCGTCGACCTCGCCCCCGCGCCGCCCGACCGCGTCGAGATCGAGGCCACCGTCAGGCTCGCGGGCCAGACCGGCGTCGAGATGGAGGCGCTGACCGCCGTCAGCGTCGCGGCGCTGACCGTCTACGACATGGCCAAGGCGGTCGACCGCGCCATGGTGATCGAGGAGATCCGCCTCACCCACAAGGCCGGCGGCAAGTCCGGCGACTACCATGCCCCATGACACATCCCCTGGCGCTTCCCCTGGCGCCTCCCCTGACGTCTCCCCCGGGGGCCGGCCGCCGCTCCTCTCGGTCGCGGAGGCGCGCGCCAGGGTGCTCGCCCTGATCGCCGCGACCGGCACCGAAGAGGTCGCCCTCGAGGCCGCCCATGGCCGCATCCTCGCCGCCGACGTCGTCGCGACCCGCGCCCAGCCCCCCTTCGCGGCCTCGGCCATGGACGGCTACGCCGTGCGCGCGGCCGAGGCGGTCGCCGGCGCCACCCTCGCCGTCGCGGGCGAGATCGCGGCCGGCCACGGTCCCGACCGCCCGCTGCCGGCGGGCGCGGCCATGCGCCTCTTCACCGGCGCACCGCTGCCCGAGGGCGCCGACACCGTCCTGATCCAGGAGAACGCGCGCCGGGAGGGCGCGCACGTCACCGTCATCGAGCCACCCGCCGCGGGCCTCTATGTCCGTCCCGCCGGCGGCGATTTTGCGCCCGGCGGGCGGATCGCCGCGCCCTGCCGGCTGACGCCCCGCCACGTCGCCCTCGCCGCCGCCATGGGGGCGCCTCGCCTCACCGTCGCCCGCAGGCCCGTGGTCGCGCTCGTGCCCACCGGCGACGAGCTGGTCGCCCCCGGCGCCACCCCGCGTCCCGACCAGATCTTCGCCTCGAACAACTACGGCCTCGCCGCGCGCATCGAGGCCGCGGGCGCGATCCCCCGCCTCTGCGCCATCGCGCCCGACACGCGCGAGGGCCTGCTCGCCGCCTTCGAGGAGGCGAGCGGCGCCGACATCGTCGTCACCCTCGGCGGCGCCTCGGTGGGCGACCACGACCTCGTCGCCCGCGTCTTCGGCGAGGCGGGGCTGGAGCTCGGCTTTCACCGCATCGCCATGCGCCCGGGCAAGCCGCTGATGGCAGGCCGCATCGGCGCGCGCGTCACCATGCTCGGCCTGCCGGGCAACCCGGTGTCGGCCATGGTCTGCGGCGAGCTCTTCCTGGTGCCCGCGATCGAGCGCGCCATGGGCCTGCCAGGCGACCCGCCCCGCCGGCACCGCCTGCCGCTCGCCCACCCGGTCGAGGCCAACGGGCCGCGCGAGCACTACATGCGCGCCCGCCTGGTCGAGGGCACGGCGGTCGAGGTCGCGGTCGAGGTCGAGGTCGCGGGCAACCAGGATTCGAGTCTTCTCAGCGTGCTCGCCGGCGCCGACGTGCTGGTCGTGCGCGCGCCTCGCGCCGAGGCGCTGCCCGCGGGCGCCACCGTCGAGGTCATCGCCCTGCCCTGAGGTCCCGCTGCCGCGCAGGATTGCCCGATCGCAACCCGTGCCCCGGGGCGCCGTGCTAGCACCGCGCCGGCGCGATCGCACCGGCCGAGGGAACGCCTCGGCGGCCGATCCGTTCTTACAGGGGGCTTGACCACTAGAGACCACAGATTCGCGCGACGGTTACCCGAACGAGACAGGCGCAATGCGGCATTGCTTGACACAAACAGCGAACAATTTTAGAACATAAGCGCGTTAAACGTGGCGTAACGCCGGTTCGGGCTGTCTCGGCCTTCAGGGTCGGGGCACCGGGCCGGGCTTTGGCGGCAGGCGGCGGCAGACCGCTTGCCCAGTCGGACGGGAGATGGCCGATGCTCACCCGAAAGCAGTACGATCTGCTGATGTTCATCCACCGTCGCGTGCAGCGCGACGGCGTGTCCCCCTCGTTCGACGAGATGAAGGACGCACTCGACCTGCGCTCGAAGTCCGGCATCCACCGGCTGATCTCGGCGCTTGAGGAACGCGGCTTCATCCGCCGCCTCGCCCATCGCGCCCGCGCGATCGAGATCATCCGCCTGCCGGACAACATGGAGGGCGCGCAGGCACCGCGCCCCTCGGGCTTCCGCCCCGCCGTGATCGACGGCGACCGGCCGGATGCCGCACCGCGCGCGCCGCGCAACGCCGATCCGCTGGTCAGCGGCGGGCAGGACGCGCTGCGCGCTCTCGGCCTCGCGCCCGGTTCCGGCGGGCAGGAGGTGCCCGTGATCGGGCGCATCGCCGCCGGCGTGCCGATCGAGGCGATCGAGGAGGGCGCGCACCGCCTGCCCGTGCCCTCGGCGATGATCGACCCGGCGGCCGAGCACTACGCGCTCGAGGTCAGGGGCGATTCGATGGTCGAGGCGGGGATCCACGACGGCGACCTCGTCGTCGTGCGCCGCCAGCAGACCGCCGAGAACGGCGACATCGTCGTCGCGCTGATCGAGGACCACGAGGCCACGCTGAAGCGCCTGCGCCGCAAGGGCGACAAGATCGCGCTCGAGGCCGCCAACCCGGCCTACGAGACCCGCCTCTACCGCGCCGACCGCGTCCGCATCCAGGGCAAGATGGTCGGCCTGATCCGCACCTACCTCTAGCCCGCTCCAGGAATCGGCGCAGGCCGGCGTCAGGCGGGCCGGCGTCAGGCGGGCCGGCGTCAGGCGGGCCGGCGCGAGCGTCGTCAGGGCCGCCAGGGCCGTCCACCGGCGGGGCGGCTGGTCTTCAGGCGCGCCTCGCCCGCCTCGATCCGTACCGCCACCGCGCCGCCCGCGCGGAGCACCGCCCGACCGATCGTCGCGCAGCCCCCGTCGACCGGACCGTCCACCGCCGGCGCGACCAGGACGATGCGGGGCAGGCAGGCACGCGCGGCGCGACCCTCCGCATCGCGCCGCCCGCGCTGCACGACCACCTGCCACCCGGCCCCCGCCGCGCCAAGCGGCGCGGCAACCTCGGCTGGCCGGCGCGGTGCCTCGGGATCGACCGGCGGCGCAAAGCCCATCCGCGCCGCCGCCGCCGCCTGCGCCACCCGGTCGCCATCGGCGTCGAGCCAGCGCCGCGCGGCATAGCCATCGGCCCGCGCATGATCCAGCGCCCGCCCCGACGGCGTCATCACGCCAACCAGCCGCCCCCCGGGCGAGACCAGCAGGTCGGGCCGGGGCGGCGCGCCATGCCAGGCCATGAGCGCCGGCACCACCAGCGCCAGTCCCGCCAGCCGCCACCACCCCCGCCAGATCGCCAGCCACAACCCGCCAAGCGCCACCGCCCCCAGCACACCCGCCGGCGGCGAGACCACCCCGCCATCGGCGCCCGGCAGCCCCGCAACGCCATGCGCGATCGCCAGGACAACGCCGATCCCCTCGCCCATGAGCCAGAGCGCCGGGGCCGCGAGACCGAGCGGCGCCAGCACCGCCGCCACCGCCGCCGCCGGCGCGATCCACATCCCCATGACCGGCACCGCCGCCAGGTTCGCGATCAGCCCCCAGGGCGCCACCCGGTTGAAGTGCGCGGCCGCGAAGGGCGCCGTCGCGCTGCCCGCCACCAGGCTCGTCAGCGCCACCGCCCCGGCCCAGCGCAGCCCGCCCCGCCCGAGCCGCCCGGCAAGCCCGATCCACGGCCGGCCGCCGCCACCCGACATCGCCTCCGGGGGACCCGCTCCGGCCCTGCCCGCCGTCGCCGATCCCCGCCCCGACGGCGCCGGACCGGCCGCGGCACGGCCCCGCGCACGAAGCGCCTCGTAGACCGCCACCAGCGCCGTGGTCGCCGCGAAGCTCATCTGGAAGCCCGGATCGACCAGGCTGACCGGCCGTATCGCCAGCACGATCGCCGCTGCCAGCGCCAGGGCGCGCAGCGTGATCGCCGGCCGGTCCAGCATCACCGCCACCAGCGCCACCGCGACCATCGTGAAGGCCCGCTGCGTCGGCACCGTCGCCCCCGAGGCGCCGAGATACCCCGCCCCCGCCGCCAGCGCGACCGCCGCCGCCACCTTCTTGGCCGTCCAGTGCATCGCCACCGGTCCCGCCACCGCCAGCCCCAGCCGGCAGCCGGCAAAGACCAGCCCGGTCAGAAGGCCCATGTGCAGCCCCGAGATCGCCAGCAGATGCGCGAGCGAGGAGATGCGGAGCGCCTCCGCATCCGCCTCGTCGATCGCCGCCCGGTCACCGACCAGGATCGCCGCGGCAAAGGCCCCCCGCGGTCCCGGCAGCGCCGCCACCAGCGCATCCGCCGTCGCATGGCGCCAGCGGTCCAGCATCGTCAGCGGCCCCGCCGGCGGCGCCCGCGCCCCCCGCGCGCCCGCGGAGCCCGGCCGGCAGACGCACCGCCGGGCTCCGCGCGAAGCCGATCGCGCCCAGCCGGTCGAAATAGGCCCGCCGCGCAAAGTCGAAGCCCCCCGGCTCGACCGGATCGCCCGGCGTCAGCAGCGTGGCATGGACCCGCACCCAGTCCCCCGGGCGCGGCGCCTCGGCCCGCGTCGTCGCCGTCAGCGTGATGCGCAGCCGCGGCGGCGTCCGTGCGGCCGGCCGGCCGAAGACATGGGCATGCGCCAGCAGGATCCGCGGCGCCCCCGACGATGCCCGGTCGAGCGCCACGACGCGTCCCTCGACCGTCGCCGTCAGCGCCCGCTCGATCCGCGGCATCCGCGCCCGCTCGGCCGAGAACTGCGCCAGCGCATGGCCGAGCGCGACGGCCAGCAGCCCCGCCGCCAGCGCCCGCGTCGCCATGCGCGCCCGGATCCACGGGATCGCCAGCGCCAGCGCCGGCCCCAGAGGCAGCGCCAGCGCCCAGAGCCCCGGCTCCCGCGCCGCATCGAGATAGAGCCAGATCCCCAGCCCCATCCCCACGGGCAGCCACAGCACCGCGCGGCGCAGCTCGAGCGCCACCAGCCGGTCCAGCGCCACCGCCCAGCGTTCCCCGCGCCGGGGACCCACGCTCGCGCTGGAGCTGGCGCTTGCCACCCGTCTTCCTTCGGCCGCCTCGACCGCAGGCTGGCGCGGCGATGGTTAAGGGCAGGTCAACCGCATGTGCCGGAGGCGCCCTCTTCGGCGCCGGAGGCCCCCCCGCCCGTTGATGCCGCCCCCGGATCGTGCCACCCCTCGCCACGCCTGCGGGCCAGCGCACGAGGACGCCATGACCGAGATCCGATCCCCCGCCGTCGTCACCCGCTTCGCGCCGTCCCCGACGGGGTTCCTGCATATCGGCGGCGCGCGCACGGCGCTCTTCAACTGGGCCTTTGCGCGCCATCACGGCGGGCGCTTCGTGCTCCGCATCGAGGACACCGACCGCGCCCGCTCGACGCCCGAGGCGACGGCGGCGATCTACGAGGGCATGCGCTGGCTCGGCCTCGACTGGGACGGCGACGCGATCAGCCAGGCCAGCCGCGCCGCCCGCCAT
>JBCBPG010000092.1:0-9614 GCA_039820865.1 Pseudomonadota bacterium | reverse complement strand
CTCCTGCGCGAGAACACGCGTTTCATGAAGGGTCTGTTCTCCTGGGTCGGCTACAAGGTCACGGCGATCGAGTATGTCCATGGCGACCGCATGGCCGGCACGAGCTCCTTCAAGCTCTGGAAGCTCTGGAACTTCGCGCTCGACGGGATCACTTCGTTCTCGACCTTCCCGCTGCGCGTCTGGAGCTATGTCGGCTTCACCGTCGCGGGCTTCGCCTTCTTCTACGGCGCGCTCATCATCCTGCGGACGATCATCGTCGGCGCGGACGTGCCCGGCTATGCCTCGCTCCTGGTTGCCACGCTCTTCATGGGCGGCGTCCAGCTCATCTCGCTCGGCATCCTGGGCGAGTATGTCGGGCGCATCATGATCGAGAGCAAGCGCCGCCCGGTATACCTCGTGCGCACCGTCTATGCCGACCCGGCCGAGGCCGGCGAGACCGCCATGGGCCGCGCCGCCGAGTGAGCCCGGCAGGCACGGAGGGCGCCGAGGCACCCGGTCGCGACGCCGAAGGCGCCGGTGGTGCGACCGTCGCCGCCGGGCTGGCGACTGTCACCCGCCTCCTCGCCCTTGCCGCGATCGCGAATGTCGGGATCGCTGCCATCCTCCTCTGGGCGATCCACCGCCCGGGCGGCGCGGGGACGCTGATGGATTTCGGCGCCCTCTGGGCCGCGGGCCACATGGCGTTCGAGGGCCGCGCCGCCGCCGCCTATGACCTGTCGGCCCTCACCGCCGTCCAGTCCGAGGCGCTCGGCCGTCCCTACGAGCGCGAGATGGCCTGGCTCTACCCGCCCGTCCTGCAGCTCCCGCTCGTCCCCTTCGGCGCCCTGCCGCTCCTGCCCGCACAGCTCGCCTGGGTCGTGCTCACCGCGGCGGCCTACCTGGCGGTGTGTCGCCGCGTCCTGCCCGTGCCCGTGCCCGTGTTCGCCAGCGTCGCGGCGGCGCTCGCCCCGATCACGGTCCTGCTGCTGATCGTCGGCGGGCAGACAGGCTTTCTCACCGCCGCCCTTGTCGGCGCCGCTCTCCTGCCGCTGGCCACCGCCGCGCCCGAGCGCTGGCCGACCGCGCTGGCCACCGGCATCCCGCTCGGCCTCATGGTCATCAAGCCGCAGCTCGCGCTCGCGCTTCCGGTCGCCCTGCTGGTTCTGGGCCGCTGGCGGAGCCTCGCGACCGCCGCCGCGACCGCCGCCATCGCCGCGCTCCTGACCACGCTGGCGCTTGGTGCCGGGGTCTGGAGCGCTTTCCTGGACGCCACCGCCATCGCCGCGCGCGACTATCTGCGCACCGACGCGCTCGACCTGCACGCAACGCTGCGCGGCGCGCTCGCCACCTTCGGCGTCCCCGGCGCGCTTGCGACGGCCGCTCAGGCCGCGCTCTCGCTGGCTGTCCTCGCCACGCTCGTCGCCACTCTCGGCCGTCGTCTGGCAGGCCCCGCGACTGTCGCGCTCATCGCCTATGCGACCATCGCCGTCTCGCCGCGGGTGATGGAGTACGACCTGCTTATCCTTGTCGTCGGAGCGCTGGCCCACGCGCGCCACCTCGCAGCCCAGCCGACCCGCCCCATGGCCGAGCAGGGCGCCATCGCTCTCGCGCTCGTGCTTCCCGCCGCGGACTTCGTGCTGGGCCTGCCGCTCGCCTGGGCCGCCGCGCCGCTGCTGCTCGCCGCCCTGCTGCTGGCCGAACGGACCCGCTACTCCGGCAGCGCGACGGGTGCGAGTGCGGCGTAGCGGTCGCCGGGGCCCGGGTTCCCGCCCGCCGAGGCGCCGCCCATCTGGTGCATCACGCCCCAGACGGCATTCAGCCCCGTATGCACCGCGCCCTCGACCCAGCCGGGCATGAAGCCGATGTCGTCGCCCGCCAGGAACAGCCCCCTCTCGGCCGGTGCGAGACAGTCCTGCATGAAGTGGCCGAACATGCGCCGGTTGTAGCGGTAGTGGCCGGGCAGGGCGCCCTTGAACGCGCCGAGGAAGTTGGGATCCGCCTCCCAGCTCACCGTGATCGGCTCGCCGATGATGTGGCCCGCGACATCGACGCCCGGATAGACCTTGGAGAGCGCATCCAGCGCCAGCTCGACCCGCCGCTCGACCGGCAATGCCAGCATCTTCAGCGCATCCGTCATCCAGCTATAGGTCAGGCAGATGACCGAGGGGCGGTCCGGCCCGTGGTCGAACAGGTAGGTGCCGCGGGTCAGCCGGTCGGTCAGCGTCATCGACATGACGTCCCGCCCCGCGGCGTCGCGGTCCTTCCAGAACGCCCGGTCGACCATGACGAAGGTCTTCGAGGACTGCATGTAGCGCGTGCGGTCGAGCGCCATCCACAGCTTTGGCGGCACCAGCCGCTCCTCGGTGTCGATGGCGGTGGTCATCAGCCAGGTGTGGCAGGTGGCGACGACCGCCTCGAACACCTCGGCGCGGCCCCAGCGGTCGGTCACCTCGATCCCCTCGCCGTCCATGCGGCGCAGGCGCACGACGCCCGGCCGCGGGGCGCCGCCATTGAGGCTGGAGAGCGTGGTCTCCGGCGCCCAGTGCGCCACCAGCCCCCCGCCATCGCCCGCGGGCAGGGTCCAGAGACCGCGGGGCAGCTGCTCGACCCCGCCCTCGATATAGCGCTGGTCGGTGTCCTGCGCGGTCAGGGCGACGCGCAGGATCTCGAGCATCGAGTTCGGGAAATCGCTGTCCCAGCCGCCGGTGCCGAAGCCGACCTGACCGAAGACCTCTCGATGGCGGAAGCTGAGGCCGCGGAACGCCTCGGAGGTGGTGACGAAGTCGTAGAAGGTCCGCTCGTCCCAGGCCGCGACGACCGGGTCCCAGAGCGCCTTCACCCGCTCCGCATCGCGCGCGCGGATCGCCCCGACCAGCGCCGAGAAGCCGATCTCCTCCTCCAGGGCGCGGTCATAGGCCTCCGAGACCTCGCGGTAGAGCGGCGGCAGGTCGGCCAGCGTCCGGGCGTAGTGGCGCTCGCCCTCCAGCTCGATGACCGTCGAGCCGGCGGCCTCGGTCAGCGGGTTGGGAAAGGGCCGGCTCTCCAGCCCCAGGCGGTCGACGTAGTGCCAGAAGCAGGCGGAGGAGGGCGGGAAGCGCATGCCGCCCAGCTCCGCCACCGTCTCCGGATGACCCGCGAAGGGCTCCGAGCGGAGCCGCCCGCCGAGCCGCCCGCTCTCGTAGAAGACCGGCCGGAGGCCGAGGCGCATCAGCTCCCAGCCCGCGACCAGCCCCGAGAGCCCGGCACCGATGATCGCTACCCGCGTGCCGTGGCGCGCGCCCGGCACCGTGCCGAGACCCGCGGGATGGGCGAGCCAGGCGGGGTAGTCGAAGGGGAAGTCGGGGCCGAAGGTCGTGATCGCCGGCGCCCCGGCCGTGCTCGCGCCCGAGGGCACCGAATGCTGGCTCATGCGCCGTTGGCTCCGCCTTGGGTCCGGTACAGCGCCGGCCGCCGGTCGGCCAGGTAGGTGATACGCGCGCGGGCGGCCGCGGTCGCGGCCGGGTCGAGCGTCGCGGTGATCACGGCCTCGCCCGTCCGGCCCGCCCGCGCGAGGTCCTCGCCCGTGGGGCCCACGATGCAGGACAGGCCGCAATAGGTGAGGTCCGCCTCGCGCCCGGCATAGTTGGCATAGACGACCGGCGTGGTGTTCTCCTCGGCCCGCGCGGGGACCAGGCGGGTGTTGACGCTGTCATAGGGTTCCATGTTGGCGGTCGGCACCAGCATCGCATCGGCGCCGGCGGCCACCAGCGCCCGCGCCGCCTCCGGGAACTCGATGTCGTAGCAGATGGCGAGGCCGCAGCGCGTGGCCCCGATCGCCCCCGTCACGCCCAGCCGGTCGCCGGCCGCGAACTGCGCGCGGTCCAGGTCGCCGAAGAGATGCGCCTTGGCATAGGCCGCCGCGAGCGTGCCGTCGGCCGCGTAGAGCCGGGCGGTGTTCAGCACCGCGCCTGCCGGCCCGCCGGCGGCCCCACCGACTGCGCCGCCGCCCCGGTCGGGCCCACCGACGGCCAGCGCGATTCCGGTCTCGCGGGCGAGGGCGGCGACCGCCTCCCAGCCCTCGGCCAGCGCCTCGTCGGCCCGTCGTCCCATCGCCTCGGCCCCGATCGCATAGCCCGAGAGCATCATCTCCGGTGCCACGAGCAGGTCGGCCGCTGCAGCGCGCGCTTCCCGCGCGGCCCCGGCCAGCCGGTCGACCACCCGCTCGAGCGTCTCGCCGGGCGCGCGTGGCGCCGCCTGCCACAGGCTCAGTCGCATCGGATCACGGTCGCGACCGCGGGGATGCAGGCACCGGCCAGCCCGTGTAAGGTGCCCGTCAAGGTGTGCCGCGTCAGGATGCGGCCGCCGGGGCGCACCGGGCCGGGGCTTGGGCCGGGGCTTGGGCCAGGGCCGGGGCCAGGGCAGGTGCCGACGGTCGGGGGGCCGCCACGCCAGGGCCACGCGCCGCGGTGTCGAGGGGCGAGAAGAGGGACGACGAGCCGCATGATCGCCTTTGCGTGGTTCATGATCATGATGACGCCGCTGATCACGGCGTTCTTTTTCGCGCGCTTCCCGCTCGCCTTCGCACTGCCGCTCACGCTCATCTGCGGCCACCTCTTCCTGCCGCCGGACATCGGCATCAACCTGCCCGCGCTGCCGACGCTGGACAAGACGACGCTGCCGCTGATCTCGGCGGCGATCTTCGCCTATGCGGCCTCGCGCGGGAAGGGGTGGAAGCCCCCGCGCGACCAGGACTGGGGCCAGAACGGCTGGCTCCCGCAGAGCTGGACCGGCCGGCTCCTGTTCCTCGGCCTGCTCGCCTACCCGATCTGCACGGTGATGACCAACCGCGACCGGCTGGGCGAGCCGCATTTCATCAACGGGCTCAGCTACTACGACATCGGCAGCCTGACCTACGACAGCATGTTCATCCTGCTCGCGATAACGCTGGGGCGGCGGTTCCTCTCCCATGACGAGGGGCAGCGCTACATGATCTCCGCGCTTGCCGTCTGCGCGGTCATCTACTCGGTGCCGGTGATCATCGAGTGGCGCCTCTCGCCCTTCCTCAGCGACTTCATCTACGGCTTTCAGCCCTACCAGTGGAACACGCTGGTCCGGTTCGGCGGCTTCCGGCCGGTGGTGTTCCAGGAGGGGGGGCTGCGCAACGCCGCGGTCGTGACGCTGCTGATGCTGGCCACCGTCGCCGCGATCCGGCACTTCACCGGCGGGCGCAAGCAGGTCTGGCAGCTGGCCGCCATCCCCGTCGTCTGCGCCTGGCTCTTCTCCTACAGCCTGACGGCGTGGCTCCTCGGCGCCGGTTTCGGCCTGCTGCTCGCCTTCGGCACGATGCGCCAGCACCGTATCGTCATCATCACGGTGATCTCGCTGGTGGCGATCTACCCGCTCACGCAGCTGACGGGGCAGTTCCCGGACGATCTGGTGCTCAACGCCATCCGCGCGGTGCACGAGACGCGGGCGGATTCGCTCGAGTTCCGCTGGAGTTCCGAGACGCAGATCATGGAGCGGGTCTATCCGCGCCAGTACTTCGGCTACGGCCCCTGGGGGCGGGCCTTCCCCTATCACCCGATCCGCAACACCCCGGTCACGGTCGACAGCTTCTGGATCATCACCTGGATGCGCTTCGGCTGGCTCGGCTATTTCTCGATGTTCGGGCTGCTGTTCGTGCCGCCGCTGATGCTGGTGCTGCGCCAGCGGCGGACGAAGCCGAGCTGGGCGAGCCTCGGGCTCTGCATCGTGCTCTGCGCCGTGCTGCTGGACCAGATGGTCAACGCGACGGTGACGCCGACGACCTGGCTGATCGCGGGCGCGGTGCTGGGGCGGGCCGAGCGTGGGCTGCGCGCCAGTCGCGTCCCCCGCGGGTCCGGGGCGCATGGCCTCTCCGGCACCCCGGCCGAGGATGCCGGGCCACCGGCGCTCGGCATCCGCGGGTCGACGGGGGTGATGCAGCGCGCGCCGCGCCAGAAGACGGGCGGGCGCCACGTCCCGATGATCGAGGGCGCGCGCGCCCGCGCCCGTGCCTCGCTGGGCGAGGGGGAGGGTGGCTGAGCGCGCCTGCCGCCTAGAGAATGCCGGCCGCCGCGAGCGTCCAGGCCGAGAGGGCGACGCCCAGCGCCAGATAGGCCGCCTCGCCCAGGAGCGGCAGGTCCAGCGCGCGCCGGATCGGGCCGAGCAGCACCAGGCAGCCCGGCACCGGCGTCAGCACGAAGACCGCCAGCACGCCGCCGAGCCCGAAGGCATCGTAGGCCAGCGGCAGGCCGGCGAGCAGGAAGGCCGCGCGCGCGATCGAGGAGAGCGCCAGCCGCCGCCCCTCGCCGAGCGACACCGCCGTCACGCCCAGCACCATCATCCGCCACCAGCCGAAGACGCCCGCCATCGCCGCGACCATCGGCCCCGCGGGGTGATAGGCCGCCTCGTAGAAGGTCCCGATGAACGGTGCCGCCCCCAGCGCCACGACCACGCAGGTGACCACGCCAAGCCCCGCCACACCGGTCGAGACCAGCCTGAACACCCGCCGGAACTCGCCCTCCGAGCGCCGCCGCGCATCGGACATCAGGCTCTGCATCACCGGCGTGACCATGCCCAGGAGGCGGATGAAGGCCTCGATCCAGATCCGCGCGATGGCATAGATCGAGAGCGTGCGGGCATCCATCATCGCCGACAGGATCAGCCGGTCGCCCTGGCCCGCGATGAACGACGCGATCGACGAGACGATCATCCAGCGCCCGAAGCCCCAGATCTCGCGCCGGGCCGAGCGGTCGAGCGCGAAGGCCATCCGCGGCCCCTGGAGCCGCCATGACAGCGCCGAGATGATTGCGGGGTTCAGGATCGCGCCGACCAGCAGCGCCCAGGGCTCACGCACGAGCCAGGCAGTGACGATGGTCGCCGCCGTGCCGATCAGCATCGCGGCCAGCTGGATCTGGTTCTCGACGTCGATCCGGATCTGGCGCACGCGCACGAAGAGGTTGGGCGAGATGAAGCCCCGCGCCATCACCGCCAGTGCCGAGATCGCCAGCATCCAGCCGAGATCGGGATGCGCCCAGATCGTGTCGCCGAAATCGAGGCTGCCCTGCGCCTCGCCGATCGCGATGCCGCCGGTCACCAGAACCGCCGACAGCACGCTGGCCCGCAGGACGCCGATGGTGAAGGCGGTGCGCAGGAACGGCACGGTCTCGCCGGCCTCGTGGCGGATGACCGAGAGGCGGATGCCGGTATCCGACAGCATCTCGAGCCCCGAATGGAGCGCGAAGATCACGGCCATCAGCCCGAAGGCCTCGGGCATCAGCAGCGCGGTGGTGATGAGGTTCGAGCCGAGCCGCGTCACCATGCCGACGCCGCGGTTGGCGCCCGACCAGGCCAGCGAGCGGGCCGAGCGCGCCATCCGGCTCTCGGGATCGGCGAGGGCGGTGCGCAGGCGCCGGACCTGCCCGCGGGCGCGTGTCACCATGCCCCCCGACGCCCCCGTGGACGCCCCCGTGGACGACCCAGTGGACGACCCAGTGTCAGGGCCCTCGCGCATGCCGTCGGTCATTCGCCGTCACCCCCGTGGCCTCGCCGGCACCGGGGGCGGGCGCTGCCGCCGGCCTCAGGTACCGCCGGTCACCCCGTCATGGCGCGGGATGAACCGGTCGAGGCGACCCATGATCGGTCCGAGCAGGCTCTGCAAGCGCGCTTCCGCCTCGGCCACGCCGTTCGCGCCCCCCCCGATCGGCGTGGTCAGCCGCACCAGGGCTCCGTCGGTGCGGCCCAGCAGCACGGCGTCGCGCAGCAGGTTCAGCTTGGCCTCGAAGTCGCGCGCCGTCCGGTCGCCGTACTGCTCGAACCAGTAGTAGACGAGGTGCTGCACACTGCCCTTCTCGATCACCGCGCGGTTCACCGGCAGGTCGGTGCCGAGGCCGATCGCAGGACCGAGGTCCGGGCGCGTCAGCTCCGCGATCTCCCAGCCGCCCGACGGCAGGCATACCTCGGGCGAGTGGATGCCGCCCTTGGTCTGGTCCGCGTACCAGGCGACGAAGAAGTCGACGGCCGCCTCCTCGCGCCGGTTCACGAAGGTCGCCGAGAGGTAGTCGTCGGCCGCCAGCCCCTCCTCGACGCGCGCGTCCAGGCGATGCATGCCGGCCATCTCCCAGCCCTCGATCAGCGTCGGGAAGTTCGAGAGGGGCGCGCGGCGGATATCGACCACCTCGCGCGCCGGCAGCGACAGCCACAGGGTCGCCGCCACCGCCAGGATCGCCGTGCCGGTCATCATGGCGGCCGAGGCGCGGAGGTTGCGGATGCGGGCGAACTGCGGCGCGATCCCGTGCGTGTCGAGATCGAGCGCATAGGACAACGTCATCTTCTCCTTCTGCAGCATCAGCATGAGCTTCGCCATGCCGAACATGATGAGGATGCAGGTGATGAAGATGACCCAGCCCTCCATCAGGTGGCTGAAGCCCATGGCATGCTCGATGCCGAACTGGTCGACCAGCACGCCGATCATGCCGATGCGCACCGAGTTCATGAAGACCGCGATCGGGGCGGCCGCCAGCAGCAGCACCGCCTTGTGCCACATCGGCCCGCGATAGAGCACGGCAAAGATGTAGGAGAACGACAGGATCGGGAACAGGTAGCGCAGGCCCGAACAGGCCTCGGCCACGTGCAGTTTCAGCACGCCCAGATCGATGATGTTGCCCGACAGGTACACCGGCACGTCGATCAGTTGCAGCAGCCACACGCCCAGCTCCGACGAGACCATCTGCAGCCAGGTCGACATCTTGTAATACAGCACGCCGGGCAGCGGCAGCATGTAGATCAGGTGCAGCACAGGCGGCCAGAAATGCCGCCCCGTGCGCCAGCCGAACGAGATCAGCAGGATCGCGGCCACCCACAGGATCAGCGCATAGGCGACGATGTCGTCGATCTTGCTGAGCTTGCCCATCAGCGCAAGGACGACCGAAAGGCCCAGCAGCCACAGCCCCGCCTGACGGTCCGCGACGGGGCCGTGATTGGGCGGAAATTCCTTGAGCTGGCGCAGGAACAGCAGCGCCGACAGCACCGGGATCAGGGGCCCGTGGCTGTATTCGGGCAGCTGCCAGGCCACCAGCAGGGCCTCGATCCCTTCCCAGTAAAAGACGATGGCCGCCAGTGTCGCCAGGGTCAGCCAAAACAGGCCGGGCCGTAGAATGCCGGCCAGGCCGGGCTTTTCGTCTGCAATAAACGCCATGTGTCAGCGTGGCCCTCTTTAACCAATCTTGCCGGATCGCGGGATGACCCGGTCCTCAAGTCCGATGCGACCTAGCGCATCTAACAGCGCAAATACAGAAAAAGTGGGGCAGATCACACGGATGTTGGGTCTTTTTTGTGATGCGCACTGAACAATACAACCCAAAGAAGGCGGTCTGTTCCGCGATCAGGACATGATCCGGGTTTACTAAATTTTAAGTTGAATCGCGCGAGACTCCGCAAAAGGAGATCGCGAACGTGGCACGGGGCATCCACAGCGCAGAGGGGCAGCGCGGCGACATTGCCGTCGATACGATGCGGGCCATGGCGTGCATCGCGCTGGTGTCGTTTCATGTGGTGGGCAACACGCCCGCCGCCGGGATGGAACTGCCGGCGGATCACTGGCTGAGCGTGCTCAACCGCAGCCTTGTCGATATGCG
>JBCBPG010000091.1:0-9680 GCA_039820865.1 Pseudomonadota bacterium | reverse complement strand
TCCGGGCCAGCCGCTCGAAATAGGCGTCGTCGTCCGGCGTCGCCTCGTCCGAGAGGATGAGGCAGTTGTCCTGGTCCGAGGTGCCGGTCTGCTCCTGTCGCCCCTGGCTGCCGCAGACGGCCCAGAGATAGGGCACTGGCGGCGGCCCGAGCTCGGCCTCGGCCATGGCGAGCAGGCGATGGGTGACCGCGTCGGTCACGTCGGTGACGAGGCGCGTGACCACCTGGTGCGGCCCGCCCGCACCGACCATCTGCGCCAGCAGCTGCGGCACGCGGGCGACCACGGCGGCCATGTCGGCCACGCTGCCAGCCGCTGCGACGCCCGACAGGAGGACGGCGGGCGAGAGGCCTTCGCTGACGATCAGGTTGGTGCGGGTGACGATGCCGACGGGGCGCCTGCCCTCGGTGACCGGCAGGTGGCCGATGCCGTGCTCGGCCATCAGGCGCAGCGCATCGACACCGACCGCCTCGCGCGGCAGCGCGATGGGGCTGGCGGTCATGACGTCGCCCACGGGGGTGGTGGCGGGCCGCCCCTCGGCCAGCACGCGGCCGCAGAGATCCGAGGTGGTGACGAGGCCGACCAGCGCCTCGTCCTCGACCACCATCAGGCAGGAGATCGAGCGCTGGGCCATCAGGCGCGCGGCATCGGCCACGCTCTCGCCGGCGCCGATGGTGACGGGGCGCGGGCTCATCAGCCGGTCGATGGGCGTGAGCGCGGTCTCGGCGGCGGCACCGGTCGAGGTGGGTGCGGCGGGGGCGGTGCGGCGCCCGAAATAGCGCGCAAAGCCCTCCTCGCCGTCGATCAGCGCCAGGAACTCGGCGGCCGGCAGCAGGAAGGCGCGGACGGGCGTTCGGGCGATGGCGTCATAGGGGGCGCGGCCGTCGAGGAAGAGCCCGCGCTCGCCGAAGATGTCGCCGGTGCGCCGCTCGGAGATCGCCTCGCCCGTGGCGGTGAGGACTTCGACGGTGCCGCAGGCGATGGCGTAGAGGCCGGCGACCGGGGCGCCCGTGCGGTAGATCGTGTCGCCCTCGGCGACCTCGAGGCTCTCGATGACCCCGGCGATCCGGTCGCGCGTCTCGGGCGAGAGCAGGTCAAAGGGCGGGTGGCTGGCGAGGAACTGGCGGACCTGGTCTTGCATCTCGGTCATGGCGCGCGTCCTGGCGTTGGGCCATTGGGGGCCTTGGGGGGTGCCGGGCGCGCGCCCACGCGCCCGGCGGTCTCGAAGAAAGGGGGGCGGCCCCTGGGAGCCGCCCGAGTGGCACGCGCCGGAGGGGAGGAGACCCGGCGCGTGCGAGGGGTCAGTGGTCGATCGCCGTGCCGGCGCCGCGGGGGACGCGGATGCTCTCGACCAGCTCCCGGATCGCCTTGGGCGGCTCGGCGGTCATGCGGGCGACGCCGTAGGCGACACCGAAGTTGACCAGCGCGCCGACCGCACCGAAGGCCTCGGGCGCGATGCCCAGGAAGTGGTTGGCGGTCGTGTTGGCAAGCAGCTCGGTCCCGGGGATGAAGAAGAACCCCTTGAAGGTGAAGATGTAGAGGATCGTCACCAGGATACCGGCCAGCATGCCGCAGATCGCGCCCACGTTGTTGATGCGCGTCGAGAAGATGCCCATCATCAGCGCGGGGAAGATCGACGACGCCGCGAGACCGAAGGCCAGCGCCACCGTCTGGGCCGCGAAGCCCGGCGGATTGAGCCCGAGAAGCGCCGCGATGACGATGGCCACCGCCATCGAGATCCGGGCCGCGAGCAGCTCGGCCTTCTCCGACATCTTCGGCATCAGCGTGCCCTTCAGCAGGTCGTGCGACACCGCCGAGGAGATCGCCATCAACAGCCCCGCCGCCGTCGACAGCGCTGCCGCGAGGCCGCCTGCCGCCACGATCGCGATCACCCAGTTGGGCAGCTTGGCGATCTCGGGGTTGGCCAGCACCATGATGTCACGGTCGACCTTGAGCTCGTTGCCGGCCCAGCCACGCTCGGTCGCCGTGGCCGCGAAGGCCTCGGAGCCGTCGTTGTAGTACTGGATCTTGCCGTCGCCGTTCTTGTCGTCGAAGACCAAGAGGCCCGTGGTCTCCCAGTTCTTGAACCAGTCCGGACGCTCCTCATAGGCCAGCGGCTCGGCCGAGGTGCCCTGCGGATAGATCGTGTCGGTCAGGTTCAGGCGCGCCATGGCACCCACGCCCGGGGCCACGGTGTAGAGCAGCGCGATGAACACCAGCGCCCAGCCGGCCGACCAGCGCGCATCGGCGACCTTGGGCACGGTGAAGAAGCGGATGATCACGTGCGGCAGGCCCGCGGTGCCGATCATCAGCGACAGCGTGTAGAGCACGATGTTCAGCGTGCCGCCGTTCTGTGCCGTGTACTGGGTGAAGCCCAGCTCCTGCACCACGGTGTCGAGCTTCTGCAGCAGCGGCACGCCCGACGCCGTGTGATCGGAGAAGAGGCCGATCTGCGGGAAGGCCGAGCCCGTCAGTTCCAGCGAGATGAACACCGCCGGGATCGTGTAGGCGACGATCAGCACGCAGTACTGGGCGATCTGGGTATAGGTGATGCCCTTCATGCCGCCCTGCACCGCGTAGAGGAACACGATCAGGGTGCCGATCAGCAGACCCGTGGTCGCGTCCACCTCGAGAAAGCGCGAGAAGGCGACGCCGACGCCCTTCATCTGGCCGATCACATAGGTGATGGAGGCCACGATCAGGCAGACGACGGCGACGATGCGCGCGGTCGAGGAGTAGAAGCGGTCGCCGATGAACTCGGGCACGGTGAACTTGCCGAACTTGCGCAGGTACGGCGCAAGCAGCATCGCCAGCAGCACGTAGCCGCCGGTCCAGCCCATCAGGAAGACCGAGGCGTCATAGCCGCGGAAGGCGATGAGGCCGGCCATCGAGATGAACGAGGCCGCCGACATCCAGTCGGCCGCCGTGGCCATGCCGTTGGCGACCGGGTGGATGCCGCGGCCGGCGGCATAGAACTCGCCCGTGGACGAGGCGCGCGCCCAGAAGGCGATGCCGATGTAGAGCGCGAAGCTCGCACCGACGACGAGATAGGTAAGGGTCTGGAGGTCCATGATTGACTCCCTCACTCTTCGTCGACGCCGAACCGGCGGTCGAGCCGGTTCATGGCGATCGCGTAGGCGAAGATCAGGATGAGAAACACGTAGATCGAGCCTTGCTGGGCAAACCAGAAGCCCAGATCGGTGCCGCCGACCGGGATGGCCGAGAGCACGGGGCGCAGCAGGATGCCGAACCCGAAGGAGACCACCGCCCAGATCACCAGGAGTATGGTCACGAGGCGAATGTTCGCCTTCCAGTAGTCGTCTGCAGATCCCTTCTCAGTCATGGCTTCCTTCCCTGTTCCGGCGTTGCGTCCTGCATCTGTGCACCGCGCGACCGCCCGCCCGGGGCCCGCCCGGATGGCCGGCCCGCCGTGACGGGACCCCGGTCTCCCGGCGCCATGCCACGGCAGCGGCGATGTCAAGGAACAGCCACAACACTCGCAGCATCGCAACAGGCCATTGAAAATGCTTGGCTTTTCTGTCAATGTCTCGGACGAATTCATCCGTGATCTGTCAATTTGCATTCCGTGAAACGATTTTCCGAAAGGCTTTCAGGCGGTTGTCACCGCGTCGGGAAGCTCTGCTGACCCAGTCATGGCGCCCCACGGCACGGGGTGGCGGCGATGTGCCCGGGCCCAGTGCGGCCGCGACGATGCCGGTTGGTCATGGATTGAAACCGACAGAGGGGCCGGAGGCGCCGCCGGGGTTGATCTGGCGCAAGGGATGCACCCCGCCCCGCGCCGCCCGGACTGGCCTGGCCCCGCTTCATCGACTCACGAACGGACCGCCGGCGACACCCGCGAGCGCGTTCCCCTGTGCCCTGTGCCCTGTGCCCTGTGCCCTGTGCCCTGTGCCCTGTGCCCGGACCTGCTGCACGGCAGGGCGGCACACCGGCGCGGCGGGTCCCGTATCGCTACGGCCGCCTTCGCGGTCCGTGAAGGTGACGGGGGTTAGGCTGGATGCAGGGCGGGAGGGGCGCCCCCCTTCAGCGCGGGGGCGGGGCGGGCGTTGCGTCAGGCAAGGCTTCGGCCGTCGGCCCGCCCGGGCGGCGATCGCGAATGGCAGGGACCGGGGCTGGCCGCTCGCCCTCACCGGGCGCCAGGCCATAGGGGGCGACGAGGCGCCAGACATGACCGGGCACCATCGACTTCAGGCGCCGCGGATGGGCGCGCCGGAGCCCGAGCACCGCCTCGATCGCCTTCATCTCGACCCGGGCGCGTGCGAACTCGAGCCCGCGCGGTCCGAAACGCGGCTGCGCCCACGAGACCAGCGGGCGCAGCCAGCGGGGCAGACGGCGCAGCGGCAGGCCGCCTGCCGCGCGGGCGGCGTTGGTCATGAAGCCCTCGACCGCACTCCGGCGCCGGCCGCGATCGACCGGGGCGAGGCGCTCGAGCCGCGGGCCGAGGGCGTCGAGAAGCTCGGCACCGCGGGTGTTGCGCACGATCACCCACTGGGCGCCCGGCGCGTCGCTGCAGGAGCCGTGGCCGCCCATGTAGCCGACGGTGATGTCGGCGAGACGATTGGTGTAGTCGACGCAGGTCCGGCAGGTCAGCGGGAAGAAGTCCGCCGGCAGATCGGCGAGCGGCAGGTCCAGGAAAGGAACGCGCCGCGTCGGCCGGCCGTCGTCATAGCGGATCTCGACACGGTAGTCCGGGCAGAACTCGAGATAGGCGATGCCGTCGGGCCGGTCGTCCAGGGCCGCGAGAAAGGCGTGAAACTTCTCGGTCGTCGTGTTGTCCGAACAGGGCGTCCCGATGACGTAGAGCCGGTCCAGCGCGAGGCGCGCCTCCAGCACCCGGAGCGCATAGGTCTGGCAGGGGATCGCGACGACGGCGAGGCGCCGGTGACCGGCGGCGATCGCCGGTTCGACGAGCGCCAGCAGCGGCGCATAGCCCATGCGCATGCCGCGACAGGCAGCCATCGCCTCGGGATCGGTGACGATGGCGGGACGCGGGCGCCAGCGGTCCTCGGGGTCGGCGGTCATGGCCAGGACGGCATCGACTCGGCCCGACGCCAGCGCCTCGGCCGCGATGGCGGTCGTAAGTCCCGACCACTGCGCCCCGTGGGCTGGCGGGGCGAGGCGGGCGCGGTGCATCGCGAGCGTGACGCCGAAATGCGCCTCGTCGCCCCGGGCGGGGTCGGCCGGGCGGCCATGGGTCGCGGTCTCGAGCCCCGGGTAGTCGGGGCGGATGAACTGGCAGGCGCGCCCGCAGGCCTTGGGATCGCTCATGCGCGAGACGCCGCAATCGGTGCAGAGGCCCGGGCGCGCGGCGCCGCCGGGGACGGGGATCGCCAGGCCCGGCATGCGGGGCGCCTCCGGCGCGGCAGCCGCCGCTGCCGGCGCCTTCGGCGGATGGCGGGTCATGCGGCACCCCGGGCGGTCGCCTCGGGCGGGCGCGCCAGGAGGGCACCCAGCATGCGGGCCGGGGTGTCGGGGCCGGCCTTGGCGAGGGCGGACCAGAGGGCCTCGGTGCGGGGCGCGCCGATCAGGGCCTCGGCCTTGGCGCGGAGACGGCGGGCGCGGGTAGCGGGCTCGGTCGGGGCGGCGAGGTCATGGGCGGCGTCCAGCCGGCGGCCGTCGCGCGTGGTGATGCTGACGCGGGCGGCGGTGTCGGCAACGGCGGGATCCGCCACCGCCTCGACCCGGTCGCGAAGCGCCACGAGGTCGGGGCGGATGCAGAGGGCGTCGTCGAAGCTGGCCATGGCGGCGGTGTCGGTGCCGGTGAGTGCCATGGCGGCGGTGAGGCGATAGCTGAACTTGGCCTCCAGCCCCGTGGCAGGGCGCGCGATGTCGCAGACCGTCATCCAGCACGGATTGGTCGCGATGGTGACGCGCTCGACCCCGGCCGGGTCGAGGCTGTCACGGAGCCGGGCGAGCGCTTCGAGGGCGGCGTGGGTGCCGTGACAGCAGGCGTGGAGCTTGTGCGAGACGCTGGCGAAAACCCAGGTCTCGCCGAGGCCGTCAAGGGCGGCGGCGGGATCGGTGAGCGCGCCGGCATGGGTTTCGGCGAAGCCGCGCGGGCGTTCGAGGGCGGACGCGCAGGAGGTGGCGCCGAGGGCCGCGAGGGTGGCGCACTCGACGCCCGTGGCAGCGGCGAAGCCCGCGTTCAGGGGTTTGCCCATGGTGCCGAACTGGGTCTTCAGCCCGCCTGCGCGGGTGGAGGCGAGGCCGAGCGCGTGGGTGGCGGTCGCGGTATCGAGGCCCATGAGGCGCGCGGCGGCGAGCGTCGCGCCGAAGGCACCGGCGGTGCCGGTCTGGTGAAAGCCGGCATTGTAGTGCGCCCGGCCGAGCCAGTCGCCGACGCGGCAGGCGGCCTCGGCGCCGAGGAGACAGGCGTCGAGGGCGGCGGCGAGCGTGGCCCCTTCGCGCTCGGCCACCGCGAGGGCGGCGGGGGCCACGACGGTGGTGACGTGGCCGATATGGAGGAAATGGGTGTCGTCGTAGTCGAGCGCGTGGCCCGTGGTGGCGTTGACCAGCGCCGCGGCGCGGGCGGGCAGGCGTGTTGCGGTGCCGATGGTGCTGGCCTGGGGGACCCCGCCCTCGGCCTCGGCTGCCTTGCGGGCGGTGCGGGCGACGGGCTCGCCGGTGGCGGCGAGGGCGCAGGCCAACCAGTCGGCGAGCGACAGGCGGGCGATCTCGCGGACGCAGGCGGGCGCCGCGCCCGGCGGGCTGTCGCAGGCGAAGGCGGCGAGGCGGGCGGTCAGCCCGGGTCCGGACATCATGGCTTGCCTCTCTCCATCAGCCCGTGGCCGGGGCGCGGCGCCCCCGGCGCGGGAGCCGGCTTTGGCGGTGCCTTCGGCATCAGGCGGGCTCCGCGGCGGGGGCCGGAACGCCGGCGAGGCTCTCGCGCCACAGGCCGACCGCCTCGTCCTCGGTCAGGGTGACGTCGGCGAGGGTGATGGTGGTGCCCTCGGCGACGGGGCGGGTGAGGGTGACGTCGTGGGCGAGGCCGATGGGCAGCGCCTCGGCCGCGCCGGGAACGTCCGCGGGCATCAGGCGGCCCCAGACGGTATAGCCGCCCTCGCCGTCCAGCCGCTCGCCAGCCGCCAGCGCGCGCTTGGCGGTGGCAACGACGGTGCCGCGGGCGGTGCGGGTCGTGCCGGTGGGCTCGGCGCGCAGGGCGGCGGAGAGGACCGAGATGGAGAGCTCCATGCCGATCAGGTGGAAGGGCTTGTACATCGCGGCGAAGCGGCCCGTGCTGTCGGTCGGCAGGCCGTACTGGCGAAAGCAGGCGGCGGCGTAGTCGGTCCGGGCCTCGAGCACGACATAGACGCCCCAGCGAAGGTCGCGGAAGACCGGGCGGGCGTCGCGTTCGAGAGAGGAGACGACCTCGACCATGCCCGGCCCCTCGAGCCGGCCGCCGAGCGCGCGGGGGCGCAGGACATGGGCGAGATCGTCCACGCCGCAGGGCGGGAAGCCCAGGCCGCCCGTGGGGACGGCGAGGCCGGTGGCGTTGGCGATGGCCGCCATCTCCAGCGCGCTCTTGGTCCCGTCGAGGAAGGAGTTGAACATCTGGGGGTTCATGCCGGCGGCGGCGGCTTCCTCGGACGTGAGGCCGTAATGGGTCCAGACGTCGTCGGGCGTGACGGCGTGGTAGGCGGGCAGATAGCGCGTGCCCTTGCCCGCGGCCGCGACGGCAAAGCCCGCGGCGCGCGCCCAGTCGACCATCTCGGCCACCAGCGCGGGCTGGTCGCCATAGGCCATCGAGTAGACCACGCCCGCCTCGCGCGCGCGCCGGGCGAGGGCGGGGCCGGCGAGGACATCGGCCTCGACATTGACCATGACGAGATGGCGGCGCGCCGCGATCGCGGCCAGCGCATGGGCGATGCCGGCGCGGGGATTGCCGGTGGCCTCGATCACGACCTCGACCCCGTCACGGGCGGCGAGCGCGCGGCCGTCGTCGAGGAAGGCGGTAGCGGCGATGCGCGCCTCGTCCCAGCCGACGGCCCGGCAGGCGGCGCGGGCGCGGTCGGGGTCGAGATCGGCGATGGCGGCGACCTCGAGCCCGGCGATCGTCGGCACCTGCGCGAGGAACATCGAGCCGAACTTGCCGGCGCCGATCAGGCCGGCGCGCACGGGGCGGCCGGCATCGGCGCGGGCGGCGGCGAGGGCGGCGAGGTTCATGGGACCGGTCTCCGGGGTCGGGGGCAGCGGGGAGACGGAGCATAGGCGGCGAAGGGGCGCGGACGGAAGCCCGCGGACCCTCCGGCAGCCCCTGCAACCTGGGGTTTGAGTCGGCCTCTGATGACTATCGTCGCGCGAGACGGACCGCCCCGTTCGCCCAGCGCGCGAGACCTCGCGTGACACGGGAATGAGGCGGGACCGGCCGGGACAGCGCACGTCCCGGATCGGGCTGTGGGCAGACCGCTCTCCCGCCGCGGGACAGCTTCTGGAAATTCCGATGTCATGCAGGGACTTGGAGGCGTTGCTCCTAGGGAACCTTTTCGGGGAACTCCCTGAAATGTGGCGGCCAGGGGGCAAAAGCGGGGCGCTCGCCGTGACGGTGACGAAGGCCTAACCAAAACACGGCGGAATTGTATGTCGGCCCTCCGGTGCGGCTGGTATCACGGTGTCCGACGAGACCGTGAGTAGCTGCCAACCGGCCTGTAGGCCCGCGTCAGTGTTGCCCGACCGATCAATCGCGCCCCGCGTGGGCGGCCGCATGGCCGTCACGGTGGGGTCGTGCGAGCCGACGAGACAGCATGCACCGCCCTGCCCAGACCACGCCGATCCCGCACCCCATCGCGCCCGCGGCCGCCCTGCGCCCGGATGCGAGCGGATCTGCGATGAACCTGTCGTGGCCGAGGGCGATGCCGTTTTAAGGGAGCCGAGCCTTGGACACCTTCAACCCCTATGTCGACTACGCCGCGCTGGACACGCCCGCCGGGATGACGCCGAGCCGCGCCCTCAACCAGATCAGCACCATACCCCTGAATGGCACCGGCCTCGCCGGCGAGGCCTACACGCCCCCCGAGGGCAAGGGGATCTGGTCGATCACCCGGCTCGAGGAGATCATCGCGACCAAGGCGGCCGATGCGAGCTTTACCGCTAGCGCGATCGACTATGGCTCGCGCGACAGCAAGACGACGCTGGCCGAGTTCCTGGAGGAAGACGCGAGCTCGATCACCGGCAATGGCGGGATCGAGATGGGCCCCTCGGGCCTCAAGCTGGTCGGCCACATCTTCATCCCTGCCGGCGTGCACGAGATCGCGGTGTCCTCGGACGACGGCTTCTCGATGAAGATCGGCGGCGTCGACTTCATGGCCTTTGAAGGGGCGCGCGGCAATGACGAGACCGCGCGCGTCGCCGAGTTCGATGGCGGGCTCTACCCGGTCGAGATCCTCTACTTCGACGGCGGCGGCCACATGAACCTCGATCTCGAGATCGACGGCTTCGCGGTGCACGAGAGCGCGTTCTGGAAGGACCCGGGCGACCTGGAAACCACGGGCGGGCCGAGCGTGCCGGTGGCCGACTACCACCCCTCGCACCAGCTGGGCGAGGCGGCGGTCGACGATCCCGAGAACATCTCCGGCACCGCGGATGCCGACACGATCGACGCCGGCGGCGGCGACGACACCGTCGATGGCGGCGACGGCGCCGACAACATCAAGGGCGGCTACGGC
>JBCBPG010000090.1:0-9717 GCA_039820865.1 Pseudomonadota bacterium | reverse complement strand
TCGGCCACGCGGCCCCCTTGGCCCCTCGGCGCCCGCGCCATAAACCCCGCGCATGGCAACTGACGAGCATGACATCGGCGGGGAGACCGCACGGCCCTGGCGCAACTTCTACGGCCGCCGGCACGGCAAGCGCATGTCCGACCACCAGCAGGACCTGCTGGAGACGCGGCTCGAGGCCCTCGCGCCCGCCGGCGTCGGCTGGGCGGAGAACCAGGGACGCGCCCCCCTCGACCCCGCGGCCCTCGTGCCGGGGGCCGAGGACCTCTGGCTCGAGATCGGCTTCGGCGGCGGCGAGCACATGATCGCCACGGCCGAGGCGCATCCCGAGATCGGCCTCATCGGCTGCGAACCTTACGTGAACGGCGTCGCCAAGCTGCTGTCGGCGATCGAGCGCGCCCATGGCGGGCAGGGCCTCGCCAATCTCCGCCTGCACGCCGGCGATGCGCGCGACCTGATGGATGTCCTGCCGGCGGGTGCGATCGGGCGGGTCTACCTGCTCTACCCCGACCCCTGGCCCAAGAAGCGCCACCACAAGCGCCGCTTCGTGAACCCCGACAACCTCGACCAGCTGGCCCGCGTGATGCGCCCTGGCGCCGAGATCCGGATCGCCACCGATATCGAGGACTATGTCCGCCACACGCTGGAAGCGATGCGCGCCGACGGACGCTTCGCCTGGACGGCCGAGCGCCCGGCCGACTGGCGCGCCCCCTGGCCCGGCTGGCCCTCGACCCGCTACGAGGCCAAGGCGCTCCGCGAAGGCCGCCGCCCCCACTACCTCGTCTTCACCCGCCGCTGAGCCGCCGCCGCCCCCCAGCCGACCGACCGAGCCAGGTAATCGAGCCGGCCAACCGAGCCGGCCAGCCGTGGCGCAACCGTCACGCGCGGCTGCTATGGTGTCGACAGACGACGTCGACCCGGGCGGCGCCCCCTCCCGCGTCATCGTAGCCGGCAAAGGGTAACCATCCGGCGAACGCTGCTGGGCGCCGGGAGGCAACGGAACCTTCACCGCGCCGGGCCTAACCTGACGCGGGAGGGGGCGAGGCCAAGAGGCCTCCAAGCCGGGTCGCCGGGAAGAGGCCGAGGAGAGACCGCAAACCGCCCGGGGAGGCACCCGTGACCGATTTCACGACCTTCGAGACGCGCGAGCGCGACGGCTGGACCGATCCCGCCGTCGTCGAGGCCTACGTGACCGTCTTCGGCCCTGTCGTCGATGCCGTGGCCGCCCGGCTGGCCGGGATGGCCGCCGCCACCGGTGCCGGGGCGTTCCACGACCTCTGCTGCGGGCAGGGCCGGCTGACCGCGATGCTCGCCGCCCACGGGCCCGTCACCGGCATCGACTTCTCGCCCGTCATGCTGGCCCGCGCGGCCGAGACGGCGCCCGGCGCGACCCTCGTCGAGGGCGACATCCGGGCCCTGCCGCTCGCGGATGCCAGCGTCGCCTGCGCGACCTGCAACCACGGCCTGATGCACGTGGCCGACCGCGGCGCCGCGCTGGCCGAGATCGCGCGCGTCCTGCGCCCCGGCGCGCGCCTCCTCTTCTCCAACTGGTCGCCGCCCGAGGAAAACCCGGTCTTCGCCACCGTCTTCGGCGCGGTGAAGGCCAATCTCGCCGCACCCCCGCCCCCCGCGCCGGACCGGTTCGAGCTTGCCCGCCCCGCGACCGCCGACCCCCTGATAGCCGCCGCCGGCCTCACGCTGGTCTCGCGCGTGACCATGACGCTGCCCTGGACGCTCGACGCGGCCGAGGACCTGTTCCGCACCTTCGCCGAGGGCACGATCGGCCTGCGCATGATGATCGCCGCGCAGCCATCCGAGAGCACCGCCGCCATGGCCGCCATGGCCGCCGAGACCGTGCGCACCCGCTTCGCCCGCGAGGGCGGCGACGGCCCGCCCTTCGCCGTCCCGGTCACGATCGCCGTCTCAGCGGTCGAGAAACCCGCCTGAGCGCCCCGCCCGTGCTGGACCGCCGCTGCCACCGCCCTTAAGGAGGCGCGGGACGCGGGAGGACGCGATGAGCGAGACCAGCCAGCCGACACCGATGGCCGCGGGCCGGGGCGGCGCCCTCCGTGGCGAGGCGCATGTGCCGGGCGACAAGTCGGTCAGCCACCGCTCGCTGATCCTCGGCGCGCTGACGGTGGGCGAGACCACGGTCGAGGGGCTGCTCGAGGGCGAGGACGTGCTCCGCACCGCGGACGCCATGCGCGCCTTCGGGGCCACCGTCACCCGCACGGGCGCGGGCGCCTGGTCGGTCCACGGCCTCGGCACCGGCGGGTTCCTCGAGCCGAAGGACGTCATCGACCACGGCAATGCGGGCACGGGCGTGCGCCTCGTCATGGGCGCCATGGCGACCACGCCGATCGCCGCCACCTTCACCGGCGACGCCTCGCTCCGCCGTCGCCCGATGGGGCGCATCCTGACCCCGCTCGAGGGCTTCGGCACGCGCTCGATGGGCCGCGCGGGCGGGCTCCTGCCGCTCACTCTCATGGGCGCGGCCGACCCGATCCCGGTCTCCTACCGCCTGCCCGTCGCCTCGGCGCAGGTGAAATCGGCGGTCCTGCTCGCCGGCCTCAACGCCCCCGGCATCACCGAGGTGATCGAGGGCGAGGCCACGCGCGACCATACCGAGCGCATGCTCCGGGCCTTCGGCGCCGAGATCGAGACCGAGGCCACGGCCGGGGGCCGCGTGATCCGCCTCACCGGCCGCCCCGACCTGCGCCCCACCCACGTGGCCGTGCCGCGCGACCCGTCCTCGGCCGCCTTCCCCGTCGCCGCCGCGCTGATCGCGCCCGGCTCCGAGGTCCTCGTGCCCGGCATCTGCCTCAACCCCACGCGCGACGGCTTCTACCGCACGCTGGCCGAGATGGGCGCCGATCTCGCGCATCTGAACGCGCGCGACGCCTCGGGCGAGCCCGTCGCCGACCTCCGCGCCCGCCATACCGGCACGCTCCGCGGCATCACCGTCCCGCCCGCGCGCGCGCCCTCGATGATCGACGAATACCCCGTGCTCGCCTGCCTCGCCGCCTATGCCGAGGGCGACACCGTCATGCGCGGCATCGCCGAGATGCGCGTGAAGGAGAGCGACCGCATCGCCGCCACCGTCGCCGGCCTCAGGGCCAGTGGCGTCGAGGTCACCGAGCACGAGGACGGCATGACCGTCCACGGCAGGGGCCCCGAAACCGTTGAGGGCGGCGGCACCGTGCCCACGCATCTCGACCACCGCATCGCCATGAGCTTCCTCTGCCTCGGCCTCGGCGCCCGGGCGCCCGTCACCATCGACGACGCCCAGCCCATCGCCACCAGCTTCCCCGGCTTCCTGCCGCTGATGGCCCGGCTCGGCGCCCGTATCGAGCAGTCGGCAGCGGCGGCATGAGCGAGACGGACCCGCCGCAGTCCGACGCCCCGACGGCGGTCAGGTTCCACGACCTCGCGGCCGACGACCGCGTCGCCGGGACCACCGCGCCGGGCGGCACGGTGCGCCGCGAGCCCAGGGCCGAGGATCCGGACGCGCCCGACACCCGGAACGGCCGCGGGCTGCCGATCCGGATGGCGGCCGGCGAGGCCCGGCTCCCCGCCTTCCGCGGGGCGGTCGACGCGGCAATGCCCCGGCTCGTCGGGGATCGCGTCGGACGGGACGGGGCGTGAGGGGGCCGGGCCTGCCGGGCATCGATTGCCGGGACTGAGCCGCCCAAGAATCGCCCTCTCCGTGGTCAAGCAGTGTAGAACCGGGTCATTGGACGCTCTGCCCGTGTAGATGAGGCATGAACATGCAGTTCTGCGTGGCGATCGACGGGCCGGCGGGGGCGGGCAAGGGCACCATTGCGCGCCACCTGGCCACGACCTTCGGCTTTGCGCATCTGGACACGGGGCTGCTCTACCGCGCGGTCGGCCGGCTGACGATGGACCAGGGGCGGGGCGTCATCGACCCCGGCGTGGCCGAGCTCATTGCCCGCGACCTCCGCCCCGAGCATCTCGCGATGGAGGGGCTGCGCAGCGCACTGGCCGCCCGCGCCGCCTCGCGCGTCGCCAGGATCGCGGGCGTGCGCAAGGCGCTGGTCAAGATGCAGCAGGAGTTCGCCCGCCGCGATGGCGGCGCGGTGCTGGACGGGCGCGACATCGGCACGGTCATCGCGCCGGAGGCCGAGCTCAAGCTCTACGTCACCGCCTCGGCCGAGGAGCGCGCCCGCCGCCGCCATGCCGAGCTCGTCGCCGCCGGCCAGGAAATCAGCGAAAGCCGCGTTCTGGTCGAGATCCGCGACCGCGACCGCCAGGACGAGAGCCGCGAGGACGCGCCGCTCCGCCAGGCCGCAGACGCCATCCTCCTCGACACCACCGACCTCGACGTGGATGGCGCCGCAGCGCAAGCGGAGGCCCTCGTGCGCGCCCGGATGCCCTGACGGGCGCCTCCGCCAACCCGGAACCGGCCCCAGGACCGCATCAGGACCACACCGGAACCGCTGCCGAACGACCCGCCACCTGTCCCGGGGCGCCGCCCGCGAATCCCTTGTGGCGCCCGGAACCCGGGTCTATAGGACCGCCCAGCCGCGCGGGCGGCGGTACCGATCCGGCCTCGGGCCCTGTGCCTTCCCCTCCCGGGGAAGCGCGCACGGGCCTCCTGTGCTATGATCCGCCGCCATCCGCACGACCCAACGAACCCAAGACCGTCGGATCCAACCGGTCGGCCAGCAAAACCGTTATGAAGGAACCTGCATGTCCGCACACGCGTCGATGGACGAATTCGAAGCGCTCCTGAACGAGAGCCTGGAACAGTCGACCCCCGAGGAAGGCTCGGTGGTCAAGGGCACCGTGATCGCCATCGAGAACGGCCAGGCCGTCATCGACGTCGGCTTCAAGGTCGAGGGCCGGGTCGAGCTCAAGGAGTTCGCCGCCCCCGGCAAGCCCGCCGAGCTTCAGGTCGGCGACGAGGTCGAGGTCTTCCTCGACCGGGTCGAGAACGCGCGTGGCGAGGCCGCCATCAGCCGCGAGAAGGCCCGCCGCGAGGAGGCCTGGGACCGCCTCGAGAAGGCCAACGACAACGGCGACCGCGTCGAGGGCGCCATCTTCGGCCGCGTCAAGGGCGGCTTCACCGTCGATCTCGGCGGCGCCGTGGCCTTCCTGCCCGGCAGCCAGATCGACGTCCGCCCCGTGCGCGACGTGACGCCGCTCATGGGCGTGCCGCAGCCCTTCCAGATCCTCAAGATGGACCGCCGCCGCGGCAACATCGTCGTCTCGCGCCGCGCCGTGCTGGAAGAGAGCCGCGCCGAGCAGCGCGCCGAGATCGTCGCCCGCCTCAAGGAAGGCGACATCGTCGACGGCGTGGTCAAGAACGTCACCGACTACGGCGCCTTCGTCGACCTCGGCGGCGTCGACGGCCTGCTGCACGTGACCGACATGGCCTGGCGCCGCGTCAACCACCCGTCCGAGATCCTGAACATCGGCGAGACCATCAAGGTCCAGGTGATCAAGGTGAACAAGGACACCCAGCGCATCAGCCTCGGCATGAAGCAGCTGATGGCCGATCCGTGGGAGAGCGTGGCGGCCAAGTACCCCAGCGGCTCGCGCTGGACCGGCCGCGTCACGAACATCACCGACTACGGCGCCTTCGTCGAGCTCGAGCCGGGCGTCGAGGGCCTTGTCCACGTCTCCGAGATGAGCTGGACCAAGAAGAACGTCCACCCGGGCAAGATCGTCTCCACCTCCCAGGAGGTCGAGGTCATGGTGCTCGACGTCGACCAGGTGAAGCGCCGCGTCTCGCTCGGCCTCAAGCAGTGCATGGGCAACCCCTGGGACAACTTCTCGACCGCCTTCCCGTCGGGCACCGAGGTCGAGGGCGAGGTCAAGAACATCACCGAGTTCGGCCTCTTCATCGGTCTCGACGGCGATATCGACGGCATGGTCCACCTCTCGGACATGTCCTGGGACCGCTCGGGCGAGGAGGTCATCCAGGAGTTCAAGAAGGGCGACGTCGTCCGCGCCGTGGTGCTGGACGTCGACACCGAGAAGGAGCGCATCTCGCTCGGCATCAAGCAGCTGGGCGGCGATCCCTTCGCCGAGGCGACCAAGGGCATCAAGCGCAACGACATCGTCACCGCCCAGGTCACCGCGATCGAGGATGGCGGCGTCGAGGTCGAGGTCGAGGGCATGAAGTCCTTCATCCGCCGCTCGGATCTCTCGCGCGAGCGTCAGGACCAGCGGCCCGAGCGCTTCTCGGTCGGCGACCGGATCGACGCCAAGGTCACCGCGATCGACAAGGCCGCGCGCCGCGTGAACCTGTCGATCAAGGCGCGCGAGATCTCCGAGGAGAAGGAGGCCGTCGAGCAGTACGGGTCGTCCGATTCGGGCGCATCGCTCGGCGACATTCTCGGCGCCGCCCTCAAGAGCCAGGGGCGCGACTGACGGGCAAGGCACATCAGGCCGCGGCTTGTGCTGCGGCCTGGGGTGCGTGACATCTGGGCGGGCCGATGCGCCCCCCGGCCATTGCGGGCCGGGATGACGGGCGGGCGTGGCCGGGGTGGCCGCGCAGCCCCCAATCGCGGCCCGGGCGGCCGCCCACGCTGACGGAGACGGCATGACCGCGACCGCCGACCTCATCCTCGAACGCCGCCAGATGCGCCGGCGCCTCGCGCTCTGGCGCATCCTGGCCATCCTCGCCTTCTTCGGCGCCATCATCACCGCGATCGCCGTCTTCGGCGGGCTGCGGGGGATCGGCTCCAAGCCCTCGGGCGCGCATGTCGCGGTCGTCGAGATCAGCGGCCTCATCACCTCGGACCGCGAGCGCCACGAGATGCTCGAGGGCCTGGCCGAGGACGACGACGCCAGGGCCGTGATCCTGCGCATCAACTCGCCCGGCGGGACGGTGACCGGCTCCGAGGAGCTCTACGGCGACATCCGCGCCATCGCCGAGGCGGGCAAGCCCGTGGTGGCCCAGATGATCGATGCGGCGGCCTCGGGCGGCTACATCGCCGCCATCGCCGCCGATCACATCGTCGCCCGCTCGAACACGCTGACCGCCTCGATCGGCGTGGTGGCCGAGGGGCCGAACATCGCCGGCCTGCTGGCCGACAACGGCATCTCGGTGATCCGCATCAAGCCCGAGGCGACGCCGCTCAAGGCCGAACCCGGCTTCCTGACCGAGCCCGCGCCCGGCGCCATCGCCGACCAGCGCCGCCTGATCGAGGACAGCTATGCCTGGTTCCGCGGTCTGGTGGGCGAGCGTCGCGGGCTCGAGGGCGCGGCGCTGGACGCGGTCGCCGACGGGCGCGTCCATACCGGCCGGCTGGCGGCCGAGCTGGGGCTGGTCGACGCGATCGGCGGCGAGGCGGCGGTGGATGCCTGGCTGGAGGAGACGCACGAGGTCTCGCCCGATCTCGACCGGCGCGTGCGCCGCTGGGGCGAGCGCGAGCTGCCCTGGCCGCTGGGCGCGATGGCCCGGGTCACCGGCCTCGACGATACGCTGGGCCTGGTGCTGGCGCCGGCCGCCGCGCGGCTGCAGCCGGGCTTCCGCCTCATGGCCGTGATGTACTGAAAAGGGGCCGGGGGCGCGGCGCGGACCGTGACAATGCGGCGGCCAGACCGTCGCATCACGCCTCCCCGCCGCGCCCCGACCCCATGCCCGGGTTGACGGGCGATTTTACCGCGGAGATCATTGACCTGGGGAGAAACACTCAGGAAACCAACAAAATGATCAAGTCCGAGCTCATCCAGAAGATCGCCGAAGAGAACCAGCATCTCTATCAGCGCGACGTCGAGCGGATCGTGTCCACCGTCTTCGAGGAGATCACCTCGGCGCTCGCCCGCGGCGACCGGGTCGAGCTGCGCGGCTTCGGCGCGTTCTCGGTCAAGACCCGCGATGCGCGCACCGGGCGCAACCCGCGCACCGGAGAGGCCGTGCCCGTGCCCGAAAAGCGCGTGCCCTTCTTCAAGGCCGGCAAGGACATGCGCGAACGCATGAACAACGGGCACGACATCGCCGAAGGCTGACGCTATAGCGGAGAGCGAGCGCCCACCCTTCCGGGCCCGGCCACCCGCGCGCGAGGCGGGAGTGAACTGAACGGCCGGCGCCTGCGACATCCAACGGAGATACCCGCGCCCATGATGATCATCCGTCTCCTCCGCGCCGCCGTGCTGCTCGCCATCCTCGTCGTGCTGGTGATCCTGGGCGTGGCGAACATGCAGCCCGTCACCCTCCAGCTCCTGCCCGAAGGGATCACGGCCAGTACCCCCGCGCTGGCGGGCGTGCCGCTCAGCGTCGTGATCCTGGCCGCCATGCTGCTCGGCTTCGTCGTGGGCGAGGTCTTCGAATGGGTACGCGAGGCCAAGCACCGCAAGGAGGTCGCGAACCGGGGCCGCGAGATCCAGTCGCTCCGCGCCGAGAACGCGCGCCTGCGCTCCAAGCTCGCCGACCCCAAGGAAGACCTGCCCCGCATCGCCGCCCAGTAGCCCCGGAACCGCAAACCCGGAGTCGCAAACCCGGACCAGGCGGAATCGCGGCTGGTCGACGCGATGAGTCGTGCGGGGTCTCCACAGTGGTGGCCGGTTTCCCCGGGACCCTGACGGTGGCGCCCTCGGGCAGGGGGGAGGGCAGGGGCTGGGGAGAAGCCTGGGCGGCTTCCCTTCAAGCCTGGCCAACGGCCGCGCCGCCTCAAGGACAAGCCCTTCGGGTCGCCTGCGGCGATCCTTGACCCGGCCCGACCGTCGCCGTTCTTCCGTGGCGCGCGCCACGTCTGCCCCTGCCGGAGGCGCCGCCACAGGCGTCTCCCGCACCCAAGGCGCTTGACCCCGCCGGTCCCGCACCCTACCGCCCCGGCATGACTTCGGTCCCCGATCTCTCGGCCACACCCTTGCGCCGCAGCACCGCGGAGGCGCTGCGCGTCAAGATCTGCGGGCTGACAACGCCCCAGGCCGTCGCGGACGCCGCCACGGCCGGAGCCGCCTATGTCGGCTTCGTCTTCTTCCCCCCCTCGCCGCGCGCGCTGACGCCCGAGACGGCGCGTGCCGCCGCCCTCGCCGCGCCGCCGGGCGTGGTCAAGGTGGGCCTCTTCGTCGACCCGGACGACGCGCTGCTCGACGCCGTGCTCGCGGCCGTGCCGCTCGACATGCTCCAGCTCCACGGCCGCGAGAGCCCCGCGCGCACCGCCGCGATCCGCGCCGCCCGCGGCCTGCCGGTCATGAAGGCGATCGGCGTGCGCGAGGCGGGCGATCTCGACGCCGTCGCGGCCTATGCGCCCGTGGCCGACCAGATCCTGATCGACGCCAAGCCGCCGCGGGGCGCCGTGCTGCCCGGCGGCAACGGCCTCGCCTTCGACTGGTCGCTGCTGGCGGGGCGGCGCATGCCGCTGCCCTGGATGCTGGCCGGCGGCCTCACCCCCGCCAACGCGGCCGAAGCCGTCGCGCGCACCGGCGCCCGCCAGCTCGACGTCTCCTCCGGCGTCGAGAGCGCGCCCGGCATCAAGGACCCCGCCCTCGTCCGCGCCTTCCTCGCCGCCGCCGGCAGGGCCGGAGCCGCCGGCAGGGCCGGAGCCGCCGGCAGTGCCCGCCCCATCGACGGTGTCGAAGGCGCCGATGCGGACACCGGCTTTCCCGCCGACGACCATCCGGCGCCATCGCGTCGATGACCGGGTCCGCCCGGCAAGCGGCCGACGACGTCAGGATCCGAGAGGCCACCGGGGCCGACCTCGACGCCATCGTCGCCCTCCTCGCCGACGACCCGCTCGGCGCGAC
>JBCBPG010000089.1:0-9801 GCA_039820865.1 Pseudomonadota bacterium | reverse complement strand
TCGGCCAGCACGCCGGGCGACTACATCCGGGTCTTCACGACCTTCTCGCCCTCGGTCGGGGCCGGGCCGCGGCTGGCCGTTCAGCCGCGGTAGTGGCGGGCGTAGCGCGCGCCGAGCGATGTCAGGACCTCGTAGCCGATGGTGCCGCAGGCATCGGCCAGGCGGTCGACGGTGATGTCGGGGCCGAGGAGGTCGACGCGGGTGCCCTCGACCACCTCGGGCGCGTCGGTGACGTCGAGGGTGATCAGGTCCATCGAGACGCGGCCGGCATAGGGCAGCAGGCGGCCCCGGTGGCTGGCATGGGCGGGCGCGTGTTCGCCATTGCCGGCTGCGCGGATCAGGCCGTCGGCATAGCCGGTCGAGACGGTGGCGATGCGCGAGGGGCGTGTGGCCTGCCAGGTGGCGCCGTAGCCGACGGCCTCGCCCGGGGCGACGGCGCGGGTCTGGATGACCGTGGCCTCGAGGCGGACGACGGGCCGGGCCCCGGCGAAAGGGAGGCCGCCATAGAGGCCGATGCCGGGACGGGTCATGTCGTAGTGCCAGGCGCCGCCCATCAGCGTGCCGCCGGTTGCGGCCAGCGAGCGGGGGCGGGCGAGGGGCGCGGTCAGCGTCTCGAAGGCGGTGCGCTGGGCGGCGTTCTGCGGATGGGCGGGTTCGTCGGCGCAGGCGAGGTGGGACATCACGAAGCGGACGGCCCCGGGCAGGGGGCCGAGGGCGGCGAGCGCGTCGGCCTCGATCCCGAGGCGGTTCATGCCGGTGTCGATCTGCAGCGCGGCGGGGCCGGCGGGGCCGGCCATCCAGGCGGCGAGCTGCGCGGTGCTGTTGAGGACGGGGCTGAGGGCCGCGGTCTCGAAGGCCTCGCGGTCGGGCGCGACATAGCCGCCGAGGATGTGGATCGCGAGGCCCGGGTGGCCGGCGGCGTCGAGATGGGCGCGCAGCGCCACGCCTTCGTCGGGCAGGGCGACGAAGAAGCGGCGCGCGCCGGCGGCGGCCAGCGCCGGGCCGACGCGCGCGGCCCCGAGGCCATAGGCGTCCGCCTTGACCACGGCGGCGGTCTCGACGCCCGACCCGCTCAGCGCGTCGAGGGCGCGCCAGTTCGCGGCGATGGCGTCGAGATCGATGGTGAGCCGGGCGGCGAGGCTCACGAGAAGGCGCCGGGCGACACCTCGGTCGCGGGCGGCCCGCTCCTGTCGAAGTAGCTGCTGTCGTAGCTCACGGGATCGCTGAACTGGGTGAAGCTGTCCTCGTAATGGAGCACGGCGGTTCCGATCGGTCCGTGGCGCTGCTTGCCGATGATCACCTCGGCGCGGCCATGCAGCTTCTCGGCCTCGCTCAGCCATTCGGGGAAGCTCTCGTGGTCCTCCCGGGGCTTGAGGCGCTCGTGGTAGTAGCTCTCGCGGAAGATGAACATCACGACGTCGGCGTCCTGCTCGATCGAGCCCGATTCGCGGAGGTCGGAGAGCTGGGGGCGCTTGTCCTCGCGGTCCTCGACCTTGCGGCTGAGCTGGGAGAGGGCGATCACGGGGATGTCCAGCTCCTTGGCGATCGCCTTGAGGCCCTGGGTGATCTCCGAGACCTCCTGCACGCGGCCGTTGTCGCGGCCCGAGGCGGGGCGGACGAGCTGGAGGTAGTCGATCACCAGGAGGTCGAGGCCGGGGCCGCGCTGGAGGCGGCGCGCGCGCGTGGCGAGCGCCGAGATCGGCAGCGCCGGCGTGTCGTCGATATGGAGCGGCAGGCCGTTGAGGTCGCGGGCCACGTCGACGAAGCGGTGGAACTCGTCCTCGCGCAGGTCGCCCGTGAGCAGCTTGTGCGACTTGATCCGGCTCTCGGCGGCGAGCAGGCGGTTGGCGAGCTGCTGGGCCGACATCTCGAGCGAGAAGAAGCCGACGACGCCACCCTGCGTCTCGCCCTTGCGGTGGGGATCGATGGTGTCGCGCAGGCGCTGGCGGGCGACGGCATAGGCGATGTTTAGCGCCAGCGCCGTCTTGCCCATCGAGGGGCGCGCGGCCAGGATCAGCAGGTCGCTGTTGCGCAGGCCCCCGATGGCCTCATCCAGCGCCTTCAGCCCTGTGGACAAGCCCGCGATGTCGCTGCCGCGCTGGCGGGCGAGCTGCGCCTGCTTCACCGCCTCGGTCATGCCGGCGAGGAAGGGCTTGAAGCCGCCCATCGCCGTCCCGGTCTCGGCCAGGGTGTAGAGTTGCTGCTCGGCCAGCGCGATCTGGTTGTCGGGTGGCTCGTCGGTGTCGAAGCGCGCGGCGCGCCAGCGGATGTCGTCGCCGATCGCGACCAGGTCCCGGCGCATGGCGAGCTCGCGGAGCGCTGCGGCATAGTCCGGCACCGCGCGCAGCGAGACAACGTGTTCGGCCAGCGCGACGAGGTAGGCGGCACCGCCCATCTCCTCGTAGCCCGGCTCCTCGACCAGGAACGATTTCAGCGTGACTGGCGTGGCCAGCAGCCGTTTCTGGATGAGACCCTGGATCTTCTCGTAGATGCGGCGGTGGTAGGGGTCGTAGAAGTGTTCGGGGCGCAATGTCCCCTCGACCTGGGCATAGACCTCGTTCTGCACGAGGAGGGCCCCCAGGAGCGCCTGTTCCATCTCGATGTTGTGGGGCTGGACCAGCCCGCCGTCGCCGACCTCGGCGGGGACCGCGTCCGGCCCCCCGGGCGGCACGGCGGGCAGGCCGCCCGTCGCCGGGAGCTCAGCGCCGTCTGCCATCACCTGCCTCGTTTGTCATGTTGTTGTCGTAGAGCCTAACGCGTCGCGGCGCCGAGGGCGACAGCGGGTTTGGCCGTCGGACGGCTTATCCCCGGTCTCCTGAGCCGGTGGATCGTTCTGGGGATAACATCGGGGACAGTCAGCGCTGCCTGACGGAGGGGACTGTCAGTCCGGCGGTTGTGCGAGGGGTGGGGATGCACGCAGCACGCGAGGACGCGGTCAGCGACGCCGTCACGCGGCGCGGCAGCCGCGGGGGCCGAGCGCGGTGGCCAGCGCCTCGCGCGCGCCGTTGGCGGCGAAGCGGGCCTCGCCGCCGCCCTCAAGCGTCACGGTGAGCGGGTTGCCGGCCTCGACGGCCGAGAGGACGGGGCCCAGCAGGCCGTCGGTGGGGACGTCCGCGCGCAGGTTGCCGCGGCCGTCGGCCGCGACGGGCAGGCCGATGCGCACCCCGCGTGAGGCGAGCGTCGCCGTGGTCGCGCCGCGCCGGGGGGCGGCGGGGCGGAAGCGGAGCGAGAGCGTGCCATCGGTGCTGCAGCCGAGGCCGAGGCTGGCGGTACCGTCCGAGATCACCGCCTCGACGATGTCGCCGCCGAGCCGCGTGGTCCAGAGGTTGGCAGGCAGCGTCTCGGGACGGCCCTGGGGCCTTGCCTCGGCGCCTGACGCCGCGCCGGTGGCGGTGCGGGTGGCGTCGCCCGGCTGGGTCGCGCAGGCCCCCAGCAGGGATGCCGTCAGTAGGAAGCCTGCCGTCCGAATCCGCATGGTCGCAATTCCTCCAAGCCCCTGCCGGGGAGAATGGCGTGTCGGGCGCCGGCGGCAAAGGGCCGGGACCGCCCGGCACCACAATGTGACGGGCCCGGGACGACGACGCCCGCCACGGCGGGGCCGGGCGGGCGTCGGAGTGTTCGTCGGGCGCGGCCGCGCTGGCCGGCCTTGGCCGGCGCCGCGCTCAGTCGCGGGGGTCGTCGCCGCGGGCCTCGCGGTCGTAGGGCGCGTCGGTATCGCGCGGGTCGTCGCCGGCATCGCGGGGGTCGTCGCCCCGGTCGCGCGGGTCGTCGTCGTCCGCGGCCGCGGCGCCGATCTCGTCGAAGAGCTCGGCGATCTCGTCCTCGAGGGCCTGGTCCTCCTCGGCGCGGATCTCGGCGATCGACTTGCCCGAGGCCTGGATCTCGGCCTCCTCCTTGCTGCGCGCGACGTTGACCTTGACGCCGACGCTGACCTCCGGGTGGAGGACGAGCGTGAGGGCGTGCAGGCCGAGTTCCTTGACCGGCTTCTCGAGGCGCACCTGGGTGCGCGAGACCTCGAAGCCCTCGGCACCAGCCGCGTCCGCGATGTCGCGGGGCGTGACCGAGCCGTAGAGCGCGCCGCCCTCGGATGCCTGGCGGATGATGATGAACTGCTTGCCGTCGAGCGTCTCGGCCAGGCTCTCGGCCGCGGCACGCTGGTCGGCCGAGCGCGACTCGATCTGCGCACGCTCCGCCTCGAAGCGGGCGATGTTCGCCTTGGTGGCGCGCAGCGCCTTGCCATGGGGCAGCAGGAAGTTGCGGGCGTAGCCGTCCTTGACGGTCACGACCTCGCCCATGCGGCCGAGCTTGTCGACGCGCTCGAGCAGGATGATCTGGGCCATGTCGCGCTCCCTCAGTTCACGGCGTAGGGCAGCAGCGCCAGGAAGCGGGCGCGCTTGATCGCCCGCGACAGCTCGCGCTGCTTCTTGGCCGAGACGGCGGTGATGCGCGACGGCACGATCTTGCCGCGCTCGGAGATGTAGCGCTGCAGGAGCTTGACGTCCTTGTAGTCGATCGCGGGCGCGTTGTCGCCGGAGAACGGGCAGGTCTTGCGGCGGCGGAAGAACGGTTTGCGGGCCATGTCTCAGCCTCCTCTCAGCGGTCGTCGCGGTCGCGGCGGGGCGGGCGGTCGTCGCGGTCACGCCGCGGACCCCGGTCGTCGCGATCGCGGCGCGGGCCCCGGTCGTCGCGGTCGCGCCCGCCGCGGCGGTCATCGCGCGAGGACTTGGCCAGCAGGACGGCCGACTGGCCTTCCTCGTGCTTCTCGACCTTGACCGTCAGCACGCGCATGACGTCGTCGTGCAGCCGCATCAGGCGCTCCATCTCGTGCACGGCCGCGGCCGGCGCGTCCGAGCGCACATAGGCATAATGGCCCTTGCGGTTCTTGTTGATCTTGTAGCTCAGCGTGCGCAGGCCCCAGTACTCGTGGCCCACGACCGACCCGCCGTTGTCGGCGAGCACCTGGCTGAAGTGTTCGATCAGCCCCTCGGCCTGTGCGTTCGACAGGTCCTGACGGGCGATGAAGGTATGCTCGTAGAGCGGCATCGTGGCCACTCCTCCATCATCTTCCGCGCTTCGGTGGTCCGGTGACGATCCCCCGGGCTCCGGACCGGAGCGGCGCGGCCATTCCTCAGTGCCGGGGAGCGCGCCTCATAGCGGAGGGAGGGGCGGCTGGCAAGCGCCTGCGAGGGGTGACCCTCACTCCTCGTCCATACCGGCGACCCGTTCGCCGCCGCAGGGCGTCTGAGCGCTCGCGGACAGCGTTCCGGGCGGATGGCGCCGCGACGGGTCGAGGACGCCGGAGACACTGCCCTCGATGTCTGCCGGCGGACCTCTGCCCGGTGGAAGACCGAGAGGCGAGAAGGCCGGACAATGCTGCACACGCAACGGGCCGGCCGCGTGCGAGACGACCGCGCCGCCGAGGGGCGCTGGACGAGGCATGATGACGTTCGCGTCGGCGCATCTGCCGCCTCCATCATCGAGGGGAAGGCGTCGACGCACAGCCCGGTGTTCCGGTGACAGGTAGAGGCCGGGGTGAACCCGCCGATCGTGCCCGGGAGACAGGGCGCTGGCGCAAGGGCCACCAAGCCCGGCCGCGCCCTGATCGCGCGCACGCGTTCGATCCCATGGCCTGCCGGTCCGGTAGGGTGGGTGGCGCAACCCTGGCGGTGGCTGTGACGCCGCATGGGCCGCCTTGTGGCGCCTGCAACGGTCGGTAAATCGATCTGTGTGCCTGCTGTCGTGCGCCTTGGGGCGTCGGCAGCGTCTTGGACTTGACACACCGGGGGCCGCGCGCGACCAGCCACGCGCCCCTGCAGGGGGTTTCGCGAGGAGATCGGGTCATGCGGGCATACATCTTTCCCGGGCAGGGGGCGCAGACCGTGGGCATGGGCCGGGCGCTGGCCGCGGCCTACCCGGAGGCGCGGGCCGTCTTCGACACGGTCGACGAGGCGCTGGGCGAGAAGCTTTCCGAGACGGTCTGGAACGGGCCCGAGGAGGCGCTGACGCTCACGGCCAACGCGCAGCCGGCGCTGATGGCCACGTCGCTGGCGGCGGTGGCCGCGCTCGAGGCCGAGGGCGTGCGCATCGGCGAGGGCGCCTTCGTCGCGGGCCACAGCCTCGGCGAGTACTCGGCCCTGGCCGCGGCGGGGGCGATCGACGTGGCGACGGCCGCGCGGCTGCTGCGCCTGCGCGGCGAGGCGATGCAGAAGGCGGTGCCGGTGGGCGTGGGCGCGATGGCGGCGGTCCTCGGGCTCGACATCGGCGCGGTGCGCGCGGTCGCCGAGGAGGCCGCGTCTGAGGGCGAGGTCTGCGAGGCGGCGAACGACAACGACCCGGCGCAGGTCGTGGTCTCCGGCCACAAGGCGGCGGTCGAGCGCGCAGCGGTCATCGCCAAGGAGAAGGGTGCGAAGCGGGCGCTGATGCTGCCGGTCTCCGCGCCCTTCCACTGCGCGCTGATGCAGCCCGCCGCCGACGCGATGGCCGAGGCGCTGGCCGGTGCCGAGATCCGCAGCCCCGTCGTGCCGGTCGTCGCCAACGTCCGCGCCGAGGGCGTGAGCGAGCCGGACGAGATCCGCCGGCTGCTGGTCGCGCAGGTCACGGGTGCGGTGCGCTGGCGCGAGAGCGTGGCCTGGATGGCCAAGCGCGGCGTGACCGAGATGGTCGAGGTCGGCGCGGGCAAGGCGCTGAGCGGCATGGTCCGCCGCATCGCCCGCGAAGTGAAGGTCTCCAACGTCGCCACCCCCGACGACGTCGCCGAGCTGGCCGGCATGACCTGAAGGGCGCGACCGCGGCCGGGACGACCCGGGCGCGTGCCGCGGGCGGCTCAGGCGGCGGCGCGCCCTGCGCCCCGCCCGGCGAGCACCAGTGCCCCAAGCCCCATTGCCAGCAGGCCCAGCGGCGCCGGCAGCGGAATGACGGCCGGCTCGGCGCCGAAAACGGTGGCGTTGCTGGGCGACGATGGTCCTCCGATCTGATTGAGGGAGAACGCCAGCCCCGGGGCTGGAATGTCGCCGCGGCTGGTGGTCGGTGTCGAGGCCGCGCGTTCGAAGTTGGCCTGCGTTATCAGATCGAACGAACGGTCTGCGGCGGTCTCGAAGTCTGATATCGGAATTGTATCCGGCGGAAGAACACCCACGAGTTCGAACGTGTCGAAGGGCACTCTGCTCAAGGCTCCTTGCGCCGTGCCGTCCCTGCTGTTGATGGTGAAACCGAACAGATCGAAAGTGCCGGTATCGTACTCGAAGTCGTTGGCGAGGACGGCAGAGCCCGTATCGACCGAGAACGAGGCGAGGATCGGTCCCGTCTGCGACAGGATGTTGAACGACGCCGCTGTCACCGATTCCGCGACAAGAAACGACCGGGACGGTTGGCCCATCACGGTCTCGTCGAAGGTGATGCTGCCGACGGCGCTACCGGGTTCTACTGAAAACGGATCGGCGATGGTCGGGTAGACGCCGGCGAAGAACGGCAGGTCGAAGGTGATGGTGGTCAGCGCGCGGCTCTCGCCGGTGCCGAGCAGGGCGGCCGCAACGGCCGCGATCAGCGTGACTCGCATGGAAATGATCCCCTCAAATTCCCCGTGGCGACGGTATCGTTTCGGCGTGGCCGGCTCAACGGGCGAGGGGCGGGGACCGGCCGGGATTGCCCCGGGGGGCGCTGCGTGGCATGTGGCGCGCCACTCGACGGCAGGGAAGGGGCGGGGATGTTCGATCTGGGCGGCAAGGTGGCGCTGGTGACCGGCGCCTCGGGAGGCATCGGCGGTGCGATTGCCGCGGCGCTGCATGCGCAGGGCGCGACGGTCGCGCTTTCGGGCACGCGGGTCGAGCCGCTGGAGGCGCTGGCGGCCACGCTGGGCGAGCGGGCGCATGTGACGCCCTGCGATCTCGGCGATGGCGAGGCGCTGGCGGCGCTGCCCAAGACGGTCGAGGCGGCGGCGGGCTCGCTCGACATTCTCGTCAACAACGCCGGCGTCACGCGCGACCAGCTCTTCATGCGCATGTCGGACGAGGACTGGGACCGCGTGATGGACGTGAACCTCAAGGCGGCCTTCCGGCTCTCGAAGGCGGTGCTGCGGGGCATGATGAAGAAGCGCTGGGGCCGGATCGTGCAGATCACCAGCGTCGTCGGCCATACCGGCAACCCGGGGCAGGGCAACTACACGGCGGCCAAGGCGGGGCTGACGGCGATGTCCAAGAGCCTGGCGGCCGAGGTGGCGACGCGGGGCGTGACGGTGAACTGCGTGGCGCCGGGCTTCATCGAGACGGCGATGACCGACAAGCTCAACGACGAGCAGAAGGCGCGCATCATGGGCGCGATCCCGACGGGCAGGATGGGCACGCCGGCCGAGGTGGCCGGGGCGGTCGCCTATCTTTCCTCGCCCGCCGCGGCCTATGTGACGGGGCAGACGATCCACGTGAACGGCGGCATGGCGATGTACTGACGCCGCCTGCCCGGCGCCGGCGCCGCCGCGGTCCCCGGGCGGGATGCATTGCGCCCTGCCGGGGACGTTGATAAGGGGGCGCGGCGTCATTCGACCGGGGCTGTCAAGCCCCCGTACTTGAACAACCGTGCGGCCCGGGACAGGCCCACGCGGCTGGGCACCAGGAGAACAGGAGCAGTCATGAGCGATATCTCGGATCGCGTGAAGAAGATCGTCGTCGAGCATCTGGGCGTTGAAGAAGACAAGGTGGTCGACAGCGCCAGCTTCATCGACGACCTCGGCGCCGACAGTCTCGACACCGTCGAACTGGTGATGGCCTTCGAGGAGGAGTTCGGCATCGAGATCCCGGACGACGCGGCCGAGAGTATCCAGACCTTCGCCGACGCCGTGAAGTTCATCACCGAGAAGTCGGCGGCCTGAGCCGAGCCCGGGCGGCGCGTGCCGTGACGCCGCGCAGCCCGGGACTGTCCGGCTGTCCCGTGCGGGTGGCCGGTGCATGGTGATCCCGGCCCGAGACTCGGCTCTTGCCTCAGCTCTGGCCCCGGTCCTGGCGCTGCGGCGCCTGCCGCCGCCCGGATCCGCGCGCAATGTCGCGCTCTACCCCTGGTTCAGGCTGTTCAAGAGCCTCTCGTTCTACCAGGCGGTCTGGTTTCTCTACTTTCAGGACACGCTCTCGGCGGCCGAGGCGATCCTGCTCTATGCCGTCTACGACGTGGCGACCACGGCGCTCGAGGTGCCGTCGGGCTGGATGTCGGACCGGCTGGGCCGGCGGCTGACGCTGATCGCCTCGGCCGTGGCGGGCATGGCAGGCGCCGCGGTGCTGGCCGCGGGCGCGAGTTTCGAAGCCTTCGTGCTGGGCCAGGTGCTGATGGGGGCGAGCATGGCCTTCGCCTCGGGCACCGACAGCGCATTCCTCTACGAGAGCCTGGCGGCCGAGGGGCGCGGGGGCGATACCGAGCGGGAGGAGGTGCGCGCCTGGCGGTTCTCCTTCAGCGCGCTGGCCGTGTCGGCCGCACTGGGCGGTGCGCTGGCGATGGGCGCGCCGGCGCTGCCCTATGCGGTCACGGCGCTGGCCTTGGGGGGAGCGCTGGCGATCGGGCTGGCGTTCCGGGAGCCGGCGAGGGGCGAGGCGGGGTGCGTTCCACGCACCCTGCGGACCAGCTCGCTGGTTGCGGCGTTCCGCCAGCCTGTGCTGGCCTGGCTCTTCGTGCTGGGGCTGGTGATGTATGCCTTCAGCCATGTGCCCTTCGTCTTCGGCCAGCCCTTCATTCTCGAGGCGCTGGCGGGCACGGCGCTGGAGGGGCGGGAGACGCTGGCCAGCGGGGCCGTCACGGCGGTGATGATGGTGGTGTCGGTGCTGG